>JAIWHJ010000115.1:0-6091 GCA_048629695.1 Promethearchaeota archaeon | reverse complement strand
TCCACATCCCTTAGAATACGGTTATCCTGTAAGGGTTCACGGTTGCGCGCTGCCTGTGAACCCTTATAATCGAGAGAGAGTCGTGAACAAGAACAAGTACAAAAATGTATTGCTGAAGCTTAGCGGCGAAGCCTTGATGGGGAATACCGCGTTCGGGATCAGTAACGAGGTTCTTGGCTATCTGTCTGACGAAATCAAGAAGCTGAAAAATTTCGGGATTCAGATGAGTCTCGTTGTAGGGGCCGGCAATATATTCAGAGGGGTTGCCGGTGTCTCGCAGGGAATGGACAGGGTCAGCGCGGATTACATGGGGATGTTGTCCACGGTCATTAATTCGTTGGCCATTGAAAATGCACTTGAAAGGGCAGGGGTCCCGGCCCGCGTCCTGTCAGCCATTTCCATGCCGGCTGTCTGCGAAACATATGCAAGGCAGCGTGCCGTGCGTCATCTAAACAGGGGCCGAGTGGTAATATTTGCCGCCGGCACCGCAAATCCATATTTTACAACGGATACGGCCGCAGTTTTAAGGTCTCTTGAAATAAATGCCGAACTGATCTGTAAGGCAACCCGTGTGGACGGCGTTTATGATAAGGATCCCCTGACTAACGATGATGCGGTAAAATTTGATACGCTTTCTTATGGCGAAGTTCTTTATCGCAGATTACGGGTTATGGATTCGACCGCCATATCTCTTGCAATGGAAAATGATTTGCCGATCGTGGTCTTTGATATAAATGTACCGGACAACATGCGAAAGGCCGTTTGTGGAGAAAAAGTAGGGACTCTGATAAGGGATGTGGAAACAAATAACTTACCCATCTCCCATCCCAACTTCAGACCATCTTCGATCAAGTAACCACTTTTAAAATCCTCAACGTAGCCCGGCTATGCCTGCGGTTTTAAAACTGATTACTTGATCGAACCTGACCTAAATTTGAGCGCTATATGGGTAAGTTATTTATTTCCACATCCCTAACAGGAGAAAAAAATGGGTAATGAAATGATTACGATGGTGACCGAAAAGATGCGTAAGAGTATGGAGTCTTACAAGAGTGAACTTTCAAGAATTCGTACAGGCCGCGCATCGCTTTCTCTTCTGGACAGAATCAAGGTTGAGGCTTATGGTTCGCTGATGCCGCTCAACCAGGTTGCCGGCCTGACCATCCCCGAGAACAGGGCCATTGTTATCCAGCCATGGGATGTGCAGCTCCTTGGCGCCGTTGAAAAGGCGATATTGAAATCCGATCTGGGGATTACGCCTCTTAATGACGGAAAGATAATCCGCATGAATATTCCCCAGTTGACCGAAGAACGTAGAAAGGAACTCGTTAAGCAGGTCAAGAAAATAGGTGAGGAGTACAAGGTCGCGATCCGTAATTCCCGCAGGGAAGCAATTGACAAACTAAAGAAACAGAAAAAGAACAAGGAGATCTCTGAGGACGAGTTGTTTAAACTGCAGGATGAAGCCCAGAAAGAGACCGACAAGTTTATAAAGGATCTAGACGACATCATGGCTGAAAAAGAGAAAGAGGTTATGGCGGTGTAACTCGGCGCTTAAGGGGTCGCTCAAAAATAAATTTACGTTTTCAGGTGTTGAGGCGCCCGCATGGCAAGGCGCGATGAGGGCGAATAGCAGGGCTATTTAACCGACGAGCAACGTAGCCATGCGGGATGGATCGACGCATGAAAATGTTAAGTTATTTTTGAGCGACCCCTTAATATTCACCATGTCTAAAAAAGGTTGAAATGGGGCAATTGTTTTGCCCCATTTTTATATTGACGCAATTTTCTTAATGGCGCATCTTGTTGAATTTGTGTACTTTTTAGATGCTACAGGCAAAGCTTTAGATGATTGACAATTCAGGTCTGGATCCAGACAATATTCCGAAACACATTGCCATAATCATGGACGGAAACGGCCGTTGGGCCAAACTTCGCGGCAAACTGCGAGTTGTCGGGCACAAAATCGGTACTGATACCGCCAAAAAGATAGTTAGGGCTGCGGATGATTTGGGAGTTGAAATTCTTACTTTGTACGCATTCTCCACTGAGAACTGGAAAAGACCCAGGATTGAGGTCAGGACTCTGATGACGTTGCTCCGGAGTTTTTTAAGAAAGGAATTTCATAAATTGATGGAGAAGAATGTTAAGCTTCAGTGCATTGGACAGAAAGATAAATTGCCGTTGGAAGTGAGGGTGGAGCTTGACCGCTCAATAGAGAAGACTTCGCGCAACACCGGTATGATATTGAATCTGGCTTTGAGTTACGGAAGCCGGAGCGAGATCGTCATGGCTGTTAAATCAATTGCAAAAAAATGCGCTGACCATAAACTGTCATACGAAGAAATCACTGAGGAAATGTTGTCCTCACATCTGTATACCGCCGGGCTTCGCGATCCTGATATGATCATAAGGACCGGAGGGGAATACCGGTTAAGCAATTTTTTACTGTGGCAGGCATCATACGCAGAGCTGTACATTACAGATATACTTTGGCCTGACTTTAACAGAGAAGCCCTGATAGAAGCTGTTTTGAATTATCAGAAACGCCAGAGAAGATTCGGCAAAACCAATGATCAACTCGTGCGTACAGGGATTTTAATGCAATGATTCGAATAATAACCGGGGTTACCGCTGTCATCGGCTGGCTGTCTCTTGTATGTTACGGGTCATTTTATCTGTTCTGGTTTGTCATTTGCGCGTTAGGTGGAATCGGACTTTACGAATATTTCAAAATGATATTTGTGGGCCAACAGGCTGGATTCAGGCCATTCGGTGTCTTTGTAGGGCTTATACCGCTTTTGGCTTCGGTTTATGCCGGTCCGGACGCACTTGCCGCCGGACTTTTCGTTTCCCTGCTGCTGGTGTTCGGTTTTGTCATGGTTCGCCACTCAGCCATAAAGGACCATTTTGCAGTAATGGCGGGTATGGGTTTCGGCGTTTTTTATATCGGATTCTGCACCGCACATCTGTCCATGATAAAGGCCACGCCGGATGGGATTTTCTGGCTGCTTATACTGACTGCGGTCACAGCGGCTTCGGACAGCGGGGCCTATTACGCAGGTACTTTTTTCGGCAGGACCCAATTATGTCCTGTTATCAGCCCAAAAAAAACAGTGGAAGGGTTTGCCGGGGGGCTTATTGCTGCTATTATTGCCGTTTACCTGGTAACTGTTTTTTTCCCCTGGGATGTCGGCAAGTTAAAAATAATAGCGCTTGCCGTTCCCCTTTGCAGCCTCGGGGTACTAGGCGACCTGGTTGAATCCATGATAAAACGTTCAGCCGGGATAAAGGATTCCGGTGCTGTTCTTCCAGGCCACGGCGGCATTTTGGACAGGGCGGATTCAATATTGCTTACCGGTCCCGTGCTTTTTTATCTGATCTATTTCGGCTGGGTGTGAGGTGAAATGATGAATGATGAATGATGAAAAACAACGAGAAAAAAATAGTGTAACAGCTCAGGGTATCCTCTTCTGAACCCTGAACCCCCTGAACCTCTAACCTCTGAACCTCATGAAAATGTCTGATTCCGGTGTGAAAAATATTTCCCTTCTAGGCTCAACGGGTTCTATCGGGACAAATGTCCTTGAGGTTGTACGTATGTATCCCGGGCGTTTCCATGTAGACGGACTTGCCGCAGGGAGAAATATTTCACTTCTTCATGAACAGATCGAAGCATTCAATCCAAAGCTGGTCTCAATTGCAGATGAAAATTCGGCCGGAGATCTGATCCAGAGTCTTCCCGCGGGGTGGGGAGATAAAATCGTAACCGGTGTGGACGGCATTATAAGAGTAGCCACTCTGCCATCCACTGATACCGTAGTATGTGCAGTTGTCGGAGCTGCAGGACTTGAGCCCACTGTGGCCGCGATAACCGCAGGAAAAGATATTGCGCTGGCCAACAAGGAGACGTTGGTCATGGCCGGTGAACTGGTTATGGAGGCGGTTCGCGAAAACAGGGTCAATCTTCTTCCTGTGGACAGCGAACATAACGCGATTTTTCAGGCCCTTTCCGCTGGAAGGTCGCAAGATGTTAAAAAGATTATCCTGACTGCCTCGGGAGGCCCTTTCCGTTCACATTCAGAGCGGGAATTGTGGGATGCCCAACCTGAACAGGCCCTGAATCACCCCAAATGGGAGATGGGCAAAAAAATTACAATTGATTCCGCTACATTGATGAACAAGGGTTTTGAGGTAATCGAAGCCATGTGGCTGTTTGACGTGAAAATTGAAAAAATAGAGGTCCTGGTCCATCCTCAGAGTATTGTTCATTCCTTGGTGGAGTTTGTAGACGGGTCTGTTATGGCTCAAATGGGCATACCGGACATGCGAATTCCAATTACATATGCCCTCTCTTATCCTGAGAGAATAAAGACAGGTCTGTTGCCGCTTGATCTTACGAAATGTGGTGAATTAACATTTTTCCACCCGGATTATGCAAAATTTCCTTCATTAAAATTGGCCTATCAGGTCTGTAAACGCGGCGGCATCTTGCCGGCTGCTCTAAATGCTGCAAACGAGGTAGCTGTAGCGGCATTTCTTGACAACCGAATTCGTTTCCCTGAAATAGCTTATACTACGGCGGAGACTGTCAGCCGGACTCCTGAAAAAAAGGCCACAAGTCTGGAGACCGTAATGGATGCGGATCTTGCGGCCAGGATACAGGCCGAATCCATTATTGAATCACTCTCTATGAGAGCCCGGCAGAGGCGGGGCGAAAAAATAGAAACCCCTTCCTTGCCTTCTGCAAGCAACTCATTCAAAGGATAGAAGCCGTAGCCTTCAGCCTTCAACCTTCAACCTAACCACCTGAATAGGTAAAAATATTCAATGAACACATTTGTCTCATTTATCATTGTCATTGGCCTGTTGATTTTTGTTCACGAATTCGGCCATTTCATTATTGCAAAACTTTTTAATGTCAAGGTCTTGAAATTTTCACTTGGTTTTGGTCCAAAAATTGTGGGAAAGCAGTTGGGTGAAACCGAGTACCTTTTAAGCGCTTTGCCGCTTGGCGGTTATGTCAAGATGGCAGGGGAAAACATGAATGAAGAGGTGGACCCTGCGGACGAACCCCGTTCGTTTGCCAATAAACCGGTCTGGCAGAGGGCGCTTATTATATTAGGCGGCCCGGTTTTTAATCTCTTTTTCGCCTTTATCCTTTATTCGCAGATTTTCATGGTAACCGGTCTTCCTCAGGTTATCCCGGGCACTCAAATAGGTCCTGTTGCAACTGACAGCCCGGCCGGAGAAGCGGGACTCATGGAGAATGACATCATTCTTTCGGTTAACGGCGAGGATACTATGGAGTGGGAAGACCTTTCCCGTTTTATCCGGAAAAGTAATGGAAATCCAATTAATTTGAATGTTCGGAGGGAAGGGGAAATTATCGAGGTTACCGGGGAACCGAAGATTGAAGATGTTAAAAACCTGTTTGGCGAAGTGGTGGACACCAAGCCGCTGCTTGGCATATCTCCGGCCATGGAATATAAGAAGGTGTCGTTTGGAAGGGCGGTTGTCGTTGGCGCGGAGCACACATACGGGATGATTTATCTGACTGTTATTGGGATTGTAAAGCTGATTCAGCGGGATATTCCGGCATCCGAACTGGGCGGTCCGATCCTGATTGCCAAGATGGCGGGACAGCAGATGAAATCCGGCTGGATCGATTTCAAGTATTTTGTTGCGCTTATCAGCGTGAATCTTGGAATCATTAATCTGTTTCCTATTCCTGTTCTTGACGGAGGTCATCTGGCGTTTCTGTCACTGGAAGCCATCAGGCGCAGACCCTTGAGTCGTGAGATGCAGGAGAAGTGCGCTTCCGTAGGGTTTGTTTTATTGATTACATTGATGGTATTTGTATTTTACAACGACATAACACGCTACGTGGTCCCATGGCTGACAAAATTGTTGTAAGGGTTCAAAGGTTCAGGGTTCACCGTTCAGGGTTGACTCTTGCTTAACTCCTTGACCACATGAACCCCTGAACCCTGAACCTATGAACCTCTGAACCCATAACCCATGCAAGGTATTTCCCCAATAATTCCCCCTGTGATCCTGGCCTTTGAGACTTCCGGACTGTGTGGAAGCG
>JAIWHJ010000114.1:0-6134 GCA_048629695.1 Promethearchaeota archaeon | reverse complement strand
TACTCCCTGATTTGGATTACGATGCTCAATTGATTTCGATACGTCATTTGTTAAGGATTCATGAAAATTTTTGACAAAGAGCTTGATAGAGAAATCAAAAAAATTGAAGAATTTGCCAAAAATACCAAAGGAAGAAAGAACGAATATGCGGTTGACGAGTGGGTAGATAGATTACATTCTTCTGTATATCAAAGTGCAGCACACAGCATGTCTGCTGTCGGAATGCTAGTGGTCGACCAATTTAATATTGACCAGTTAAGTGTGAAGTATTATCCTTCAATATTTGCAAACCATCAAATTCGAAGGATAATATGAATAAGAAATATTGCGTTATCTTAAATGAAACGGAACGTTACGAACTGGAAAGGTTAATCAATACAGGTAAAGGATCGGCTCGTAAATTATTGCATGCACGGGTGTTGCTAAAAAGTGACGAATCCGAATATGGTCCTGGTTGGAATGATTCTCAAACGGCGGAATCCTTGGAAATATCTATTAAAACAGTCTCTCGAATACGAGAACGTTTTGTAGAAGAAGGAATAGAAGAGGCGTTAAATCACAAGAAACCATTTAGAACTCGTACTAAAAAGATGGATGGCGAGTTGGAGGCGCGAGTTGTTGCTTTAAGTTGTACTCCGCCTCCAGAGGGTCGTAGGAAATGGACAATGCAGTTACTGGCGGATAAATTGGTCGAACTGAATTATTGTGAAAGCATTAGCGACGAAACAGTTCGTGTAACACTAAAAAAAAACGAAATTAAACCATGGTTGAAGGAACAATGGTGTATTCCTCCCGAAGCGAATGCTGAATTTGTCTGTGCGATGGAAGATGTTTTGGATGTTTATCAACGTCCGCTCGATCCGCAAAAGCCTTTGGTCTGTCTTGACGAAACAAGTAAACAGCAAGTAAGGGAAACGCGTGTTCCGTTGCCTCCAAAACCGGGAAAGCCGGAAGTTTACGATTATGAATACGAACGTAATGGAGTAAGTAATTTATTTATGATGTCTGCTCCCATAGAGGGCTGGAGACATGTGGATGTAACGGATCATCGAAAAAAAGAGGATTTTGCTCGGTGTATTAAAGATTTAGTGGACTTTCATTTTCCCGACGCACGGAAAATCGTGCTGGTCATGGATAATTTAAACACTCATAAACCAGCGTCGTTATATCAAGCTTTTACTCCTCAAGAGGCTAAACGTTTAATGGATAAACTTGAAATTCATTATACGCCAAAGCATGGAAGTTGGCTGGATATGGCTGAAATTGAATTAGGAATACTACAAAGACAGTGCTTGGATCGCAGAATACCCGATCAAAAAACACTCAAGGAGGAAGTAAAAAAATGGGAACAACGGAGAAACCAACAAAAAGCTACTATCAATTGGAGATTCACAACAAAAGACGCAAGAATTAAACTGAAAAGGCTTTATCCTATCGTTGAGAATAAAACTATATAGACAATATTAAATTGGTCGACCACTAGAGCAATTCATCTTGTTAACGGATTACAAAATCCTGCGGATTCACTAGTCGATGATCTGGAAGCAGTACTAATAGGTGCTAATATGACAGATTGTCGTGGTAGAGGCCCCTATTTTGCCGGAAATATCACAGGCTCTTCAGGGTTCAAGAAAAATCTGCGCGATTCTTGGAATCAAGTGCAACATGCTACTGCCGGTATAGTAATAGGTTATCGTTATGGTTGGGCTGGACAGCAATTAGCTAAGTGGTTAGAAGAAGAGCCGCAGGACGATAGGTTATACGATGCTACGTGTCCTATAGGTCGATCTCTTAATAATAAAAACTACTTAGAGTTGCCTGCCAGAATAAAGTCGGCGATAGGTGATAAGACCTGTTAATCAAAAAGAATTACATTCTTATTCCTTTATCTTTAGTGATCTTAGTTACTATTTTAGCAATCATTGATCTTAAGAGGCAGCAAAATTTAGCAAAAGAATACGCCTATAAAAAACTCAATCATGCAGTTTCACAAGATAAAATCTCAAATGATTGGGGCCTACCTGAATCTTTATTGGGAACGAATCCTAGAATAATAGACACAGATTATACTTTTAAACAATGGGTGGTTACTTTTTTTGTAGAAGACAAAGGATTTATTCAACTATTTGTAAAACCTTCAAATCATTTCATTGTTCCCGTTTTTAACTTCAAAGACGATTTTGAAGTTGATCACGTCAATTTTGAGTCAAGCGGGAAAAATGCTAACAAGGCGCTGCACTCGGACATGGATTCCGTTGCGCTCCATCCACGTCGGTGAGCGCGGCGTTTGATTATGCTTTAAAGGCTGACAACGTAAATGTTCGGCTTGTGTGGAAATATTACAAAAAACCTCGGTCTGTAAATGTTTGACAGTGTACCCCAAGGGCACTTCCTGCGGGGCGCTCCAGGTTTCACGATCAGGTCTTTCAGCTATACATAAGTATGCTGGAAGGCCTGATTGTGGACAGATGGAGTGCTGCCGAATATTTACTTATATTTTTTTCCACACCGAGCCCTTGGCCGTGTCAATGATCTTGATTCCCTGCCCGGCAAGCTCGTCGCGCATGCTGTCCGCCTGTTTCCAATCCTTCTTTTTTCTCGCCTTTTCTCTTTTTTTGATCAACTTGTCGATTTCCGGCGCCAGCGGACATTCCTCAAGCCTGATGACATTTAATATTCTGTTTATCTTTTCAAATGTTTCCAGGATGTAATCCTTCTGATCTCGATCCAGCCTGCCTTCACTGATAATAGTATTGGTCTTCTTTATAAAATCAAAAATCGCGGCAAGGGCCTTTGAGACATTCAGGTCATCATCCATGGCCGCAAAAAATCCTTCTTCCATTGCCGTCACTTCAGAGGCAACCTTTGGATGAGGCAGGCCCGGCGGCAGACACTGCAATTTCCGGATAAATTCGTCCAACCGTTTAAGACTCTTCACGGCTGCATCAAGCTTCTTAAAAGTAAAATTAACGGATTTTCTATAATGGTACCGCAACAGGAAAAAACGCACCTCACGGGCCGAGTACCCTTTTTCTATAACTTCCTGCAATGTTATGATATTATCCAGGTCCCCTGACATCTTTTTACCATCCACCAGAATAAACTCACTATGCATCCAGATATTTGCCAGGGGTTTACCTGTGAGGGCCTCGGCAATGGCAATCTCGTTTTCATGATGAGGAAAGATGAGATTGCGGGAGCTTGTGTGGATGTCTATGGTTTCGCCAAGATAATGCAGGATCATAACAGCACATTCAATATGCCAGCCCGGCCTGATATTGCCGAACTTTGTTTCGAAAAAAATTCCCCTTTTTAATTCATTCAGGGTTGAACGTTTAAGCAGCGTGAAATCAACAGGGCTATCTTTTTCATAATCGTCCAGGTCAACGGTCTTCCCGACCTGGATCTTGCTTAAGTCTACGCCGGAGAGTCGCCCATAACGAGGAAATTTTGAGATATCGAAATAAATGGAGCCATGCTTTTCATAGGCATAGCCCTTTTTAACCAGGTCCCCGGATATCTCTATCATGCCATCCACATGCGCCGATGCCCTGGGATAACCGGTTGCCTTCTTGACGCCCAGTTGTTCAATGTCCTTTTTAAATTCCCGGATATAATAATCTGTAAACTCAGGGAGAGACTTACCGGCCTTTTCAGCGCCATGGATCGTGTTGTCATCATGATCTGTAAAATTCATAAAAAACCGGACATGGTATCCTTTCTCGGAAAGGACCCTGTTTATAAGATCCGCCACGATAAAACGACGGCAATGGTCCAGTGTGGACTTCTCATGGGCAGTGGGGCCGCACGCGTAAAACGTAACATTTTTCTCGGAAAGCGGCTTAAAAACCTCTTTTTTCCTTTTCAGAGTATTGTAAAAACGGAGTTGTTGCCTCTTTGGTTCCGATTTGGAATCGGATTTCCCGGTAAAAAGAGTTGTGCTAAGATATCTTTCCCCACCGTCGGGAAAAATTACAACCAATGTCCCGGTTTTCATTTTTTCAGCATGGGTCAGGGCAGCGTACATTGCCGCTCCTGAACTCATGCCCGCAAACAGTCCTTCTTTGCGAGCCAGAGCCCGCGCCGTCTTGAAGGCTTCCGCATCAGGAGTGTTGATTATACGGTATGGCAGAGACTTGTCAAAAATTCCTGGTTTGTATGACTCCTTCATATTCTTCAGGCCTTGGATCTTGTGCCCGAGAAACGGCTCAACCGCAATCACCCGTACGTCGGGATGATGATCGGCAAAATATTTACACAATCCCATGGCCGTCCCGGTTGTGCCCAGCGAGATTACTACATCCGTCACCTTACCGTCGGTTTGTTCCCATATTTCAGGGCCGGTCGTATTGTAATGTGCCTGCCGGTTCGCCTCGTTATTATACTGATCCGTAAGGAAATACATATCCGGATGTTCTCTTGCCATGGCGTAAGCCTGCTCTATGGCCCCGTCCGTACCCCGCTTTGCCGGCGTGAGCAGGATCTCGGCCCCATAGGCTGCCATTATTCGTTTTCGCTCAATGCTGGCGGATTCCGGCATGACCAGCTGACAGCGATATCCCTTGACTGCGCATACCAAAGCCAATCCAATGCCCGTGTTACCGCTTGTGGCTTCAAGTACGATCTTGTCCGGCGTGAGTTCCCCGCTCTGCTCCCCGGCTTCAATCATGGAAAGCGCAATGCGATCCTTTATTGAACCGCCAGGGTTAAAGGACTCCAGTTTAGCATAGATTGTAACGTCCTTGAAAGGATTCAGCCGTTTAATCGGCACAATGGGCGTGTTGCCGATCTCTTCCAGAATATTTTTATAATGCATTATCAAATCTACCTGCTTTGGGTACAGTCGAAAAAAGGGTTCACATAAAAATGTAAAGTTGTTTTTGAGCGAGCCCTAAGGCTGATGACTTGTTTTCTGCTATCCACTTGCCTGAAGCCTCCACTGACAAGGCATAACAATAACTTTTTTGTCAAACTTTTGCAAACATGACTCATTCACGATTGACTGACGCCCATATTGTTGTAACAATAAATATGTAAATATTATCTAGCGTGTTATTACGAATTATGAATTACGAATTTAAAACAGTGACAAAATTCAATTTAATCCTGATTGCCACTCTGTTGCTGCTGATCCTGGGACCTGGAGGAACATTTGCCCTCTTAAACCCTAATGGTCGCCCGCCCGAAATCCTGATGGACCGACCAACATGCGTGATCTGGCTTGACGGTAATAAAGTCTGGCACATTAGATGGAGAGCCGCCGAAGGCACTGAACACACTATTAAAGGCAACTGCATTTCTACGGAGCAGGGCAAACTTTATAACGTGCTGGGAGTCGGCCTCGCCCCCAAGGACAGACTACTCACGACCGCCAATTCGGTGACCTTCTCTGCTGTCTGCCGTAATAATGTCGGGGGCATTGACTTTGTTGCAAATGGCCCGACCATTGGCGTAAGTATAAAAATTGACGGCCAGCATCGACCAGAACAGGTATTTGTCGGAGGATCCGCGCAGCATCCTGCAGGCATGCCGTTCTCTCTTACGAACCGGTTTAATGGTTCAGGAATTTCGCAATCAAGTCAGGCAGGGATCGAATTAAAGTCCGGTTCATTGCCCTTGTATGCCCTTCCGGATTTGGGTTACGCGCTATGGTGGGACAAAAACGGCTGGCATCTGCGGTGGAGGACCGGGGAGGAAACTCACAGCTTTTCCGGGTCACTCTCTATTTCCAAAGGATCGTTTGATCACGTCCATACAGTCAAGATCACGACCGCAGAAAAAATCAGAGCAAAGGCTCGGAACCTGAAATTTAAAACCACTTCACGTGGTGAAATTGATGGAATCAATTTCACAACTTCATCCTTGGAAATAAGACTCAATCTGCGTATCGACGGTGCCGGCGCCCATGACAAGACGTTTCTGGGGCCTAATGCCGTCAAACCATCTATAATGCCATTTTCCGTGTACAAATTGGATACCCGCAAAAATCCGTGACGACTTTGCGCCCGACCCATTTAAGGTTCAAGGGTTCTGTGCTCAGCCATTAAACATACTGATTTAATGTCGAATTATTGGTAAATATTCGGCAGCACTCCACAGGAAGGCGATCAGGCTGCCCAGCATACCAAAGTGTA
>JAIWHJ010000113.1:0-6173 GCA_048629695.1 Promethearchaeota archaeon | reverse complement strand
GGCTATGCCTGCGGTTTTAAAAGTGGTTACTTGATCGAACCTAACCTAAATCTGAGCGCTATATGGGTAAATTATTTATTTCCATATCCCTTAAATCCTGCGCATTAACTTTGCCCATAACACATTTAAATCCATCACAAAAAAATGAAATGCCGTCAAAGCAGCGATAAAAAGGCAGATGACCCCAAAAACGGCCACCCATCTGCGGGCCTTAACCCGCTGACAATCAGCAGCGGTTATGATCCTGGGAATTGAGGCAAGCACGGGAAAAGAAGTGTTGCGGGTCAAGATTTCCGCATTACGCACGGATTCGTCGCTGAACTCCGCAAGAGCCGCCGTGCCTACTCCCGCACCGATACCAAGAACAACACCTATCAGCAAAATAGCCAGTCGGTTCGGCTTAAACGGTTTTTCAGGAAGCCGGGCAGGATCGATCAGGGTAAAACGATCGCCTTTCTGCTCTTTTTCCAGACCATAGGCCACATTGGCCTCCAGCAATTTCTGGAATAAATCGTCATATTTCGCCTGCCGGTTTCTCCGCTTTGACTGAAAGGCATTATACATCTCTTCTACATAGGGAGTGGACTCGATCCACCTGTTTAAATCATTCTCTTTTTTCTCTAAATCAATACGTTGCCGCTTCACTGAATCAATCTCCGACTTGAGCCCGGAAAGCTGAGATGACATGGTGATATAGGCCGGGTTGTCAGGCAACTCACTTACGCTGCCCATTTCCTTTGCCGCAATTTTCTCAGTCAATCGCGCAATTTCCTGCCTGGTCTTAATTACATCCGGATACTGATCTGTAAAGCGGGTTTCAAGCCGGTTCAACTCGATCTTCAGATCTTCAAGCCTCCTGACATCCTCTAACTCCAGGGTGGGTGAGAGATTGGCAAATCCCGACTGCAAAGAACTCTGCCGTTCTTTGAGGGTGCGCAGTTGTTCGTCAAGCCTCTCTATTGCCATTTCCACGCTATGACGGCTCTGCAAATTCACCTGAAGCAGTTCCGGCAGTTCATTAATATGCTCTTTTTTAAATTCAGAAATTTCCTGCTCAATATCATCCAGCTTACTCTTCACCTTTTTCAATTCAATTTTAAGAAAAGAAGTTGCTTCCATGGCCTGTCGTTCGCGAATCTGCAAATTTTCCTCCAGAAAAAGCGAGGTAAGGATATTTGCGACTTTTTGTGCCATGACGGCATTGCCTGTGTTTTCATAGGACAGAATGAAAGCGATGTTGGCGGTTGCAGGTCGTCCGGTTCTTCGGTCGACAATCTCAGCGCTGATATATTCAAGGTTGACATCTTCACGCATCTTTTCAATAACTTCTTCCGTTGTCGCCTTTTTACGCAAATCCTTGTACAGATCCAGCCTGTTGATAATTTCCAGCAAACGGGTTGTGCTCATGATTCGTTGATTAATTGTCTGCAAACGCTGTTCAGCGTATGTGGTCACTGTCGTCATGACAAAATCAGCGGGAATTTCCTGTTTTTCAATTAAAATTGTGGAAGTGGATTTATAAACGGGTGGGAGCGCCAAAGCGACAACCGTTGCAATCATAATCACTATGATTGCGGGCAGAACCAAGCTCCATTTACGGCGCTTAAGTACTCCCAGATACTCATTCGGCGACATTTCATGCTCTTCCATCTATTCTCCTTTCACCTTATACTGTAACCGGCAAGTCGAAAGTTTTTCTAACGTATTGAAATTATTGATCCTATGTAACAGGCATCGTAAATATTCAGCTTGATGCCGGAAAATAGCTGGAACCACAAAATTTATTCAACAACCGGAAACTGATACATCAATTTCAAAAAAATCATGTTACGGTGTCTTTCATGATCATTTTCCCTGTCCTTGATCACAGAATACCTGTAAGCGGCTTCACAGGAAAACTCCCGGTTAAACTCATAGTGAAATGAGGGATTAAGAGTGGTGGTCAACTCGTCAAGATCATCATAAAAGGCCGTATCCCGGTCGGACTTGTTCAGATAACTGTTCACACTCATGCGAGCAAAGGACCTCTCGCCAAGTCGGCGTTTCAGTGAAAAAGCCAAACCAGTGCGCTTGGTAACGCCATCCCGGCCGCCGGATCCTCTGACTTCATGAGAAAAACTCATATCAGCGGTTGTCAGCTCTTGTTTATAGGTCAAGGTGAACCGCCCGCCAATTCCATTGTCATCGGCTTTATAGCCGGTTCCCTTTCCCCTGACCTCGGTACGCCTGGGTCCGATATCCAAAATATAGCTTAATTTTTCATTGACATGCCGGCTGAATCCAACAGTCAATTTATAATTTTCAGCCTTGGAACTAAAAAAATCATACAGGGAGTAATGGGCAAACAGCCTACCAACGGTCGGTTTGGTAAAATCAAGACTCCGGTTCAGTCCGACAACAAAATTTTGCCCGGTATATACGTCAATGTCGTCAACTTCAAACTGATCGTCTTGATACGAATAAGAGGAAAAAAGCGCAATTTTTTCTGATACCTGGTAATCAGCCGACAAGGAATAATGCTGTTGCCTCCTCACATCCGTGTTAAAAACATATCCGGTGACATCGATATCGCGATCCGGCCGGGAATCAACGGTATAGCGGGCTTGCCCGGAAAATTTCAGTAATTGATTGACCTGGTAGCTCACTCGCCCATCATAATATTCTTCTATATCGTTTAATTCGTTATTATCCGCATAATCCAAGCCGTCAAAACGGCATTTGAGCATGGCTGTCAACCGCTCAGTCCGATCGCGGACCTCGATTCCCATAGAGGCAGTGGTTATGAAATCATCCACCTTGTTGTCCCGGACGAAAAATATATTATCATTATACTCACCACGAACCGAGGCATTGGTAATTACACGAAAGTCATCCGCAACACTATTTTGCTCCATGAGAATCAAGAACAGAACCTGGAAAAAAGCAAACTGGTTTCTCATGGGACAACTACCATATCTCCGCGGCAAAGCTTTATATTCTGAGCAAGATTCTTTCCCGCGGAAACATCATCATAATTAAATGTAAAAATTCTGGTTTCTCCATGCTTTTCTTCGCGTATGATTCGAATTTTCTTACGCTTGGCAAAGGGATTCAACCCGCCGGCCATAGTGAGCGCCTGCAACACATTAACATTAGTATTAATCACAAAACGTCCGGGATGATTGACCCTGCCGCCAACAAAGATAAACATGCTGTTTGCCTGCTGGACGATCACGGTTACAACAGGATCAGGCACAAAACGGGAAACCTTTTGCGTAATTTCCTCTTTTAACTGGACAGTGGTTTTCCCCTCGGCCATTACCCGGCCTATCAAAGGCAGAGAGATGGCGCCATCGGGCAGGACAACAAGAATTTTTGTCTGGGCCTCATCCTTCCAGACCGAAATATCAAGCACATCTCCAGCGCCTATCCGATATTGTTCCCCATTCGGCGAGCCGGCATAATTTTCCACATCCTGTAAAGGTGCGCAAGCCGGCAGCAGCCAAAAACAAATCATCAAGCACATAAATCGTTTCATAACGCTCCTTATGGTTCGCTCAAAAATAAATTTACATTCAACACAACAAACCTTTTTACTCCAGGTTTTTCAGTGCCTCCCTGGCCTTTTCAATATCGCGAAAATGCTCCCCGCTGTTAAGAGCATCCTGAATCCGCTCACGGGCCTCCTCTTTTTGCCCGCTATCAGCAAGCGCCACCCCAAGATGGTAATTTAAAACAGGATTTGTCGGCTCAGCGCTCAGGGCCTGTCCAATTATTTCGGCAGCTTGATGGGGTTTACCCATTTTGAAATAAATCCAGCCAAGGGTATCAAGAATGTTCGGTTCATTTGGACGCATTTTCCGGGCCTGTTGAATCAGTTGCAAAGCTCTTTCCAGGTTTTCCGGGTCAGGGGCATATTCACTTAAAAGAAAAGCCAGATTATTTGCAGCGGGCCAGAACCGGGAATTTTCAGCCAATGCCCGCTCATACACCGCCATGGCCTTCTCATAATTCTCTGTTTGCTCATATAATAAGGCAAGGGAAATATATGTTTCTCCTTGCCTGGGATTCACCTTCAACGCCTGTTCAAATCTTGCAATGGCTTCGGCGGGCTCTCCTTTAATGACATAGAGGACGGCCAGGTTGCTATGTGGCGTGAGCCACTCGGGATTCAGCTCAATGGCTTTGGCAAAAGATTTTTCAGCGGCCTGAAAATCTTTGCGCTCCAGGTAAACCTTGCCCAGCAGATTATAAGCAAAGGCTTTATCCTTGTTTTGGGCGATTCTTCTTTCACAGAGGGCAATTGCCTTGTCAAATTGTTTATCTGCCATATATATCTGAACCAGAGCTGAAGCCAGTGGAAGTGAATTATTGTTTTTCCCATAACCTTTCTCCAGAAGAGAGCCGGCCTCTTGCTTTTTTTTCTGCTTCCAGAGCAGACTGCTCAGCCGCAGATATCCCAAATGATTTTCCGGAACCCGGGCAATAATCTTTCCATATTCCTCCCTGGCTGCTTCTATTTTCTCCCTTGACACATAAAAATCACCAAGTACTGCTCGAACCTGTATATCGTCCTTATGCCGGGCCAAAAAACTCGTCAACAGAGTTTCGATCGATTCGAAATCTTGTTTTATCTGATAAAACTTAATGAGTTTTTGCAAGATCTCCCGGGAATCCGGATTTGCCTCAAATCCTTTTTTCAATATTTCTCCGCCAAGCTCAATTTTTTTATTGATAAAATGGGCTTGGGAAAGACGAAGATAGCCTGGAACAAATTGCGGCCGTTCCGTGACAATGACCCTGAATTCGGCAACAGCGCTTTCACTATCCCCCTCCAGCATATAAAGATTCCCCCTGACAAAATGGGCATCCACACTTTTCGGATTATTTTTAAGCACCTCATCCGTCAGGGCTGTTGCCTTGTCAAGTTCGTTGCGCATGAGATAAATCTTGGCAAGTTCGGTTTTGGCCTGCAGGATACCCGGCGCATCAGGGTCGCTGTCAAGCGTGAGACATTGTTCAAGAACAGTAATCGCCTTGTCAAGTTTTTTATCATTAATATATAGCCGGCTAAGCAGAAAACGAAGCTGAAAACTTTTTTGATGACTTTTTATTGCCTTAAGTAGAGTTTCCTCGGCAAGGCCGTACTCTTTTCTACTTATATAAAATTGAGCCACTTTTAATGGGGAAACATCCTGATCAGGCTCAAAATCAAAAAGCGCATTTAATATCTTAGTTGCCTCATCTTTTTTCCCCAGATCCCATTGCAGACCAATAAGAGCCAATTTATAATCCATATTCCCGGGCTGCAGATCAATGACCTTTTCAAGTAACTCAATAGCCTCATCCATTTTTTTCTGCTGAACCGCGATCCTGGCAAGGATAATATAAAAAAGCGGTTCTTTCGGATCGGCCTTGCTTCCCTGTTTGAGCATCTCCACCGCTTTTTCTCTTTCCCCCCGGCGATTATAAAGATCCGCAAGCAACAAATAGGTTCTTGATATGGTGTTATCTTTTTCAAGCAGTCTGTTTAACAGCTTCTCCGCCTGGTCAATCTTTTCAAGCCGCAACAAGGCCGCGCTTTTTAACAGAATGGCCTCAGTATTTTCCGGATCACTTCCCAGAACCACATCAGCCTTTTCCAGGGCATGTTCAGGATCCCGGGCAGCCAAAAACAGCTTGCCAAGCTCTAGTTGGGCGGCAAGCATACCGGGATCAAGTTTTACAGCCTTGGACAAAGCGCCGTAAGCCTTTCTGGGCAGTCCTTCTTTGAGTCCCGTAAGTCCAAGATAGTAGTAGGCTTCAGCATATTTCAGATCAATCTGGATGGCATTTTTAAACTCCAAACGGGCTTTCACATAATTGCCCTGTTCATAAAAGGCTTTGCCTTTTTCAAAAAACTTGGCTTTTTTCTCCTCCTGCCCGCCACAGGCAGCAAGCAGGGATAATATAAAAAGGATAAGTAGAATACATATATTCCTGCAATGTCGATTTACCATTTTTTCCCCTCTATATCATTTACCAAACGAAGAACTCGCTGTGAACAATATATTATTTAATATTTAATATTATTTACAACAATTTTTAAATAACATCAAATTCAATTATACATCTGCGTAAAATGTCCCGGTTCAAAAGGAAAATAGGGGACAGACCACGTTTTTTTGATAGCCAATCAAGTGAAAGAGTGATAA
>JAIWHJ010000112.1:0-6177 GCA_048629695.1 Promethearchaeota archaeon | reverse complement strand
GAACAATTGCCCTGATAACTTGAAAAATTTCCTATTATCAGGTAGAGTTGACTCTGGCTTGTTTTTTAAAAATACCTTATGGGAGAATGGAAAAAGTGTCAAGCAAAAAGGAAAAGAGGCTGCTCGATGAAGTGCGCGATTTCATGCGGCTCAAGCATTATTCAATCCATACAGAGCGGACGTATTGTGACTGGATTAAGCGATACGTTCAATACCACAGTATTACCAGTCGAGAGGACTTACAGGATGCAGAAAGAAAAATCGAACAGTTTTTGACCCATTTGGCTGTGGATTCTGGTGTTTCCCCTTCCACACAGAATCAGGCTATGAATGCCCTGGTGTTTTTGTACAGAAAAGTTCTGAAACAACCTTTAAATGAAGAGATAAATGCTGTCAGGGCTACAAAAAGGACGAATATCCCAGTGGTTATGACACGTGAGGAGGTGCGTCAAATCATTAATCTGATGGAAGGCACTCCTCAACTTATTGTCAAACTATTATACGGCAGCGGGCTCCGTATTATTGAGGCAGTAAGGCTCCGGGTAAAGGACATTGATTACCAAATGAAGCAGTTAACAGTACGTTCAGGAAAAGGAGCAAAGGACCGGTTTACGACTTTTCCCGAATCTATTATTCCATTGTTGGAAAATCATCTGGCAAAAGTGAAAATCTTGCACGAACAGGATTTGGCTCAGGGACATGGTGAAGTCTATTTACCGTATGCTCTTGGTCGTAAATATCGAAATGCAGGGATAGAGTGGGGATGGCAATATGTCTTTCCTTCCCGGAATGTATCGAAAGATCCCGGAAGTGGTAAAATCAGAAGACATCACGTCGACCCGGTCGCTTGCCCTGAGCACCCCAAAGGGCATTTGCTTTGCGGCACGCGTGCGGGTAAGCGAGCCTGCGAGACTCCGGATGGGGCGCAGGTGAACGTATACGATTTTTTGAATAGTCCAAATCCAAGCAGGTTAATTGCCGCTTTGGTGAGATTGTTGGATTTCGCTGCGTTTTATCCAATCCACGGGATACGGGCTATTTCAGTAGGAGGGTATGCCGGACGTTATCAATTCCTGGAGAGCGGTTTGGCGTTGGCTTGTGTCTTGATTTTTGACTGCCATGGCCAGCGCTTTGCGTGTACCGACAAAAACAGCGAGTTTTTTTGCTCTTGTCAGGCCTGTGTAAATAAGGTTTCGAAAGAGCATTTTGAAATGTTGTGTGAGTACGGGAATGATCACTGCTTCAAATTCACTCCCCTGTGATTTATGAATCGTAATGGCGTAGGCCAGGTCCAGTTGCACAATGTCATCTTTTTGGTAAAGAACCTCTCTGTTGTCCGGAAAAAAGGAAACCGTACAGGTCAACTCCTCTATGTCCATTCCCTGTATGACACCTATGTCGCCGTTAAACACTCCAAGATCATAATTATTTCTTCGATGGATAACCCGATCACCAACCCTGAAGATCCTCTCGCCGACCTTTAACTGGCTTTTACCTTTTTTCGGAGGATTGGCGGATTCCTGAATCATCTTGTTTAAACTGACTGTTCCAAGGCTTCCTCTTGTCATAGGAGAAAGGATCTGGATTTCACAATTGTTTCCAAAATATTTAGGTATCCATTCCAGATAAAGTTTTCTGACAATATCAAAAGCGGAAAGGCCATAATGTAACGACGACCAGGGATGAACCTTTTTTAAAACCGACAGTAATTCCTGTACCCTGGTTTCGGTTTTATAAACCGCATCCAAATTGACATGCTTAAATTTGTTCGGGATGACCAATTCCGTTTCATAGGGTATTAACGCCTCATTTGTCCGGAATTCGTAAAGAGACGAAGCTCTGTCGGCTTCATTTTCCAGTTCTGATGTTTTGATGTTGTAGAATCTTTTTACCTTGTCAACAAAACTGAGTTGTTCCTTGGTTGCTTCATCTGAATCCAGGAAAAGACAATCAATTCTTTTTTGCCATATTTCGGGTTTTTTAAACGGAGAGTCGATATAGGGCATATCTCCACTGTTGATCTGATGAGCATACCTGACAATCAGCGATTCCTGCGCCTGCCGGAAAATTTCCGTTAACCGGAAACATGGAATTTTTTCAGAGGCAATAATATCCTTTAAGACATTACCCGCGCCAACTGATGGAAGCTGGTCCGCGTCACCTATAAACAGAACCTGAGCATGGTCGGGGACAGCCTTTAGCAATGAGGCCGTAAGATTGATATCCAGCATGGAACATTCGTCAATAATAAGGAAATCAACATCAAGAGGCGTTTCTTCATTTTTTTTGAATTTCCCCATCTGCCACTCAAGCAGACGATGAATCGTCTTTGACTCCCTTCCGATAACGTCAGTCATACGCTGAGCGGCACGGCCCGTAGGAGCAGCGAGTAAAACCTTCAAATTTATGGCTTCCAGTAATTTTACTATTACCAGTGTTGTCGTAGTCTTGCCGCATCCAGGGCCGCCTGTGAGGATGGAAAATTTTTCCAAAACTATCTTGTTGACAGCAAAAGCCTGTTCATCACTTAAGGAAATATTCTTTGCCTTACAATAACGTCTGATCCACTGTTCAACACGTTCCTTGTCAATCTGTGGAGGATTGCCCATTTTTGTAATTTTTTTTGCCACATATAATTCATCGAAAAATAAAGACTTTGAGTAATAACATGGTTCCATCACTCCTTTCGGAGTGGTGAGTTCACGAACCTTAACAATGTTTTCATGCTCCATATGAGTTAATAATTCAGGCAGTCGATCTTCCATGTCTAATTTAAGCAGCTCTTTTACCTGCACGCTGATTTGTGATTTTGTCAGATAACAGTGACCAAAATCTCTGCTTGCCGCCAGCACATGCTTAATGCCGGCCATGATTCTTTGCGGACTGTCAGTATCAAGACCAATACTTAAGGCAACTTTGTCGGCTGAAAAAAATCCTATTCCATAAAAGTCATTAGCCAGCCGGTATGGATCTTCAGTCACATATAAAATGGCATTATCTCCATATTCCTTATAAATACGAACCGCGAAAAGAGTGCTTATTCCATGAGACTGCAAGAACATCATCACTTCCCGTATCGCTCGATGCTCAGACCAGGCATGACTGATCATTTCCAGTTTTTTTTGGGCAATACCTGGAACCTCGGTAAGCCTTTCAATCTCCTCCTCAAATATATCAAGCGTTTTGCCGCCAAAATATTTAACGATTTTTTTTGCGGTCTTGGGCCCCACTCCTTTGATAAGGCCTGATCCGAGATACTTTTCCAGCGCAGCCGTTGTGGCGGGTTTTTTCTCCACTGCTTCGGTTGCCTGAAATTGACGGCCGAATTTAGGATGAACCGTCCATGCGCCACGGAACTCCATGGTCGCGCCTGCAAATACCTTTGTCTGGTGGACAATGACTGTTTCCTGCTCAAGGGTATTGTTAAACGGCAAGACCCGAAGGACGGACCAGCCGTTATCAGTATTATGATAAGTAACGCGGTCCACAATTCCTCGAAGGGTTTCCTGGATAATGCCTGTCTGTTTGAGGGGCTGTTGCATGATAAAAGGGTTCAGGGGTTCAAGTACCTTAACGAAAATATTTTCTAAGGTACTAAACGACCCGTGTGATTCTCAACTGCTCAATTCATAAATAGCCCGAAGCGTGTCAATTACCTCGTCGGCGGTGATTCCCCCAAGCCCAAAGGGGTTTAAGCTTTGAGGAGGATCAGCTTCCACTGCTTGTAGAAATCTCTGCAAATCGTCCCCAATTGAACCTGGAAGAACCACACGCGTGTCCGGTGCAATGATCTGAAAAAGTCGAAAAACGTCATTTTTATGTTTCTTGATATCTTTTTCATCCACTTTTTCACCTGCTTCCCGCCTCCGGGTAAGATCCAACCAGGCTCTGGCCTTCAGGGGTACCAGGCACTCCGGTGGAACTACTGTACAACTACTGCTCTCGCTTTTGGATTTGTGGATGAAACTGTAATATGCGTCATCCAGTAAGATGGCCGAGAGGCTTGATGCCTCCTCACCAACTGGGATAGGCGTTAGATGGGCGTCATCCTGGAGTGTCAACGCATCCGGGATGCGGGAAAACAGTTCCAGCATCCACGGAAATGTCTCATCTTCCGGCTCATAAAACCGGTAAAATAATTTTTTACCGGTGCTTTTCTGCCGATTCTGATACCCGCCCTTCTTAACAAAATCCCAAAATGCGTCAACAAATTCGGCGTCCAGGGCCTCCACGCATAAAACGATATCGAGGTCCTTGGTGACTCTAAAATCGAGTCCGGCCTCTTCCATGGCAAGATAGCAGGCCGCACCGCCGATCAGGACATATCGATCGTTAAAACCCTCGAAATGTGCCCTGAATTGATCGATCCCTTTTACCATGCAACTTGCTCCATCAATTCCTCCAATGCCGATTCCACACGTTCATCGTCATTCGCTTGCATACTCAGGTACAGGGAAAACCGGTCCACCACGTCGTCTTTTGCAAATAGCTCCGGAGGATAACTCCAAATCTCCAACTCACAGACGCCTGGTTCTGCAATCTCCAGTACTCTTAAGTTCTTGTTGGTCTTAATCCCTTTCCACTTCTTTCCCACCAGGGCAAACACAGGATTTGCAGGCTCTGCAAGAGCGGAATAATAAGATAGGGCAGACAGACCGGCTTTCACACCCAATGGCTTATTGAGAGAATGTTTTACCCATAGCCGCTTTTTAACAGGGCTGCGCAGTGTTTCGAGGGCGTTTTGCCACAACTCTTTCTTATTCCGATCAAAACGCAGGACCCGTTCCCTGCCTTCCATGGCTATTTGGCCCAATCCGGCGCCCTCCAGTTCATCCAAGGCACGGGTCATAGTCATGGCTGTGTATCCCAAACGGTTCGCTAATTTTTTTGGGGTGAAACGAGGCTCGCCATCGTGGAGTAGGGCATATAGAACAACCGCTTGTGTTGAAGGGCTCCATCGGGAATCCGTATTGCGGATCTTTTTGAAATGCTCTCGCAGGTCGATTCCGAGAAATGGGAGGTACATTTGATTTCCGGGAATAACAAAGGGCAACTTATGCTCGATCAGTCGTTTACGATTATATGCGGTTGTTTTTTGCTGCACATAGATGACCTCATGATTCCATTTCTTTTGCACCTGCAAAATATGTTTGCGGATTGTTGCAGGAGTTTGCTCCGTTTCATCTTTGGCGAACATAACCAAACAAGACATCTCCAGAATGGGTACCTCAAAAAATGCATATAGGTTCCGAAGGAAAAAAGGCAGTTTTTCCGCCTCTTTCCATTTTTTCGGCTGCACATATATATCAAGCGTCTCTTTCAGATAATGCTCAAAGCTGATGTCCATTTGCTCCATTGCCCGCACCACGATAACATATTTTTTGCACACTAACATTTTAAATGTTATCGTGCAATATATTTGTTATTATATTTGTTCTCTTGCTTTTCGTTTCTCCTCAAAAGTCAGATGATGATGAGGTCGCCCTTGAACAAGTGATACCAGGGAACGGTTGCCACATCCTTGCCAATGAAAGAGCCTACAAAACCGCGGCATCCGCCTTCCAGCCCATGCTGGAATAGCCGGTCGCCAAATCCTTGACCGAACCTGCCGTCAGCGGGTTTGCAGTTATTTCAGAAAAAATCGCAAGGTGCCGTAAAGCCAGCGCCAGAGGTGATTCACCCAGTTCAACCCACACCAGTTTTCGTCTTTCGCGATGGAATTTGTCGAGTTCTGCGATTCGCTCTCGGCCCTCATGATCGGGCACATTGCTCAGCCTGCATAGGGCTTTTCTAAGATCTTGTTCCTGACGTTCGTTCCATTGTGGCCACCCTCCGTGTGTCTGCGCATTGGCAAACAGTTCCAGCGGCATGGCGCATTTGCGGATCTGAGAGGGAATGTTGGGGTAGCGGTTGGGGGCTTCACAATAACGTTCCCAGATCGTTTGCCAAGGCCCCTCATGAATTGCCAGATTTTCAGCGCCGGAAAGGGGGCCGTCATCTTGTGGACTAAATGCGAGCTGCGATTTGCAGACATCCACAAAGGCGACCCATTCATTTTCATCCCTCCCTGCTCGGAAAGCATCGCCCTGGTCCAGCCATTGCAAAAGATCCCGTACCGGGTCCCCTCCGGTTAACAAAGTGTTGAAATAGTTCTTATCCAGACGTTTGCCTTTTAAA
>JAIWHJ010000111.1:0-6181 GCA_048629695.1 Promethearchaeota archaeon | reverse complement strand
GGACAAACCCCTTGACCTGACTCCGGATCCAAGCCTTGTAAAATCTTGCGACGCCCTCGGCGCATGGAAAAGCCTTGTCCGCAAAGGACGCAGAGCCCACGGCCTGGACTATGACCGGATAATGGCCGATCTTGCAAAATCCGATGATGTAATCGTTGCCGTAGATTGTGTCCACGGGGCAAGCAGAATCCACATCCAGTCGCTGTTTCAAAAAGGCGCTAACAGAAAACTCCTCCTGGTCCGCGCTAATGAAGACCCCACATTCGGCGGAATAGCGCCTGAACCTTCCCCGGCCAATATGAAAAGGGTGACGGAGATATTAAAGGCCAGGCCCGAAAAATTCAAAATCGGGGCAATCATTGATCCCGACGGCGACAGAATACGTTTCACGGACGGCGTCAATGACATCAGCATGAACCATTTCGGTGGCATGGCCTATCACTTTCTCCATGAGACGAAAAAGAAAAAAGGCATGGTTGCAAAAACGGTTGCAACCAGTAATTTTGCAAACGGAATTGCAGCAGCCTTTGGAGAGGAAGTCTTTGAACCAAAGGTCGGATTCAAGGAATTCAAGCCCGTGATTGACCGAGCCCTGGTCTGTTTCGAGGAATCGGACGGCATTACGTTGATCGGACACACCCCGGAAAAAGATGCGTACATCGGCCTTCTCGCGGCCCTGGACATGGTCTTGACTCTTGGAATAAACCTGGGCGATTACAGGACGGAGATAGAAAAAATCTGCGGAAGCTACTTTCCGGACCGAGACGGAATCACGGTAAGCGCCAAGGGAGAAGAATTAAAGAAAATCCTGGCAGCTTTAGAAAAATACAAACCCGGCGCAACGATAAAGGTGGGAAACAAAGACAAACCAATTGCCCGGGTCATTGACATTGACGGCCGCAAGATGATCCTTGAAGACGGCAGTTGGCTCATGATCAGACCATCCGGCACAGAGCCCAAGGTGAGATTCTACGTTGAGGCCAGGACCGAAGCAGGAAAGGATGCATTATTTGCAGCGGCAAAGAGCATGCTTAAAGAGATTGGGTTGTTGTAAGGGGTCACAGGCACCTCATCTGCACGCGCCCAACGGAAATGCTGGGATATGCGATCAGTCTGGTTCACGTAAGTTTTTACTATACAGCGCAGCCTGCTTGCGTACATATGGGCACCTGTGAACGATTACATACTGAGGAATCTGCTAAGGCTAAAGACAATTACGAGCAAGTTTACCCTTTATTTCCGGTTGCAAGCAGGTTGTCAAAATAGGCAATCGTTTTTACCAGCCCTTCATCTAATGAAATCACAGGCTTCCATGCCAGGGTTGTCATGGCCAGGCTGATGTCCGGCTGTCTCTGCGCAGGGTCGTCGGCCGGCAGCGGGGAAAAGATTATCCCGGACTTACTACCTGTCATTTTAATGACTTTTTCCGCTAGTTCCAGAATCGAGAACTCATCGGGATTGCCCAGGTTGACCGGCCCGTAAAAATCATCCGGCGTATTCATCAATCCGATAAACCCGTCAATCAGATCGTCCACATAGCAGAATGAACGGGTCTGTTTCCCGTCACCATAAACAGTGATGTCCTGTCCGCGCAGGGCCTGGACTATGAAGTTGCTGACGACCCTTCCGTCATTCGGATGCATCCTGGGGCCGTATGTATTAAAAATCCTGGCTATTTTGATTGACATGCCATGCTGCCGCCGGTAATCGAAAAACAGGGTCTCCGCGCATCTTTTCCCCTCATCATAGCAGGACCTGACTCCGATGGGATTCACGTTGCCCCAGTATCCCTCGCTCTGTGGATGCTTTTCCGGGTCGCCGTACACTTCGGATGTGGATGCCTGCATGATCCTGGCATTACATCTCTTGGCAAGGCCCAGCATGTTCAAAGCCCCCATTACCGAGGTCTTGGTCGTATGAACGGGATTGTACTGGTAATGGATCGGGGATGCCGGACATGCCAGGTTATAAATCTCGTCAATATCAACAAAAAGAGGCTGACATACATCGTGGCGAATGATCTCGAAATAGTGGTTGGAAATAAGGTGTTCTACATTGGCCTTTGTTCCGGTAAAAAAACTGTCCACACACAGGACATCAAAGTCCTCTTCCAGCAGCCGCTCACACAAATGACTTCCCAGGAATCCGGCCCCGCCGGTCACAAGAACCCGTTTTTTATCATAAGCTGAATGAGGTGTAAGATGAGAAGGGTATACAGCCATTTTCAGATTACTCCATTTTATTCGTAGTTATTCATCATTCATCATTCATCATTTTCTTTTCTGAAACTTTGCCACTGCCCTGTTATGCTCTTTCAAGGTTTTGGAAAAATAATGAGAACCTGAGCCGTTGTTCATGGAAACAAAATAGAGATACCTGTCCTTCATGTTTTCAGGAGAGGATGATTCCTTAAGCGATTGTATGACAGCCTTAATGGAGGCCAACCCCGGATTTCCAATGGGTCCCGGCGGCAGACCTTTTATCAGGTAAGTATTGTATGGGGTGGGCTTTTTAAGATCCCTCCGGGTCAAATTCCCGTCAAATTCAGCAAGACCATAGATCACGGTGGGATCGGTCTGCAGCCGCATTTTTTTTTTCAGGCGGTTCAGAAAGACCGATGCGATCATCGGCCTTTCCTCCGGCCTGGCTGTTTCCTTTTCAACAATTGAAGCAAGAGTCAGGATTTCATGACGGGACAGGGCCGGCGGTTTTCCGGATTCAGCGCTGTCATGCGGCCACATCTTATTTAAGCGGGCAACCATCATTTTTATAATGGACTGCTCGGTCTGCCCTGGTTCCAGGTGATACGTATCAGGGAAGAGATATCCTTCAAGGCTGTCCGCCTTGACGCCAAGTTCCTTAATTAAACAGATGTCGTGAACCAATTCCAGAAAACGATTACGATTCACTCCGGCTTTATCTTCCAGGATATCTGCAATTTGAGAGAGTGTGACTCCCTCCGGGATCATTACAAGCCTTTGGATAACCTTCCCATCTTCCAGTTTGCGAAGCGCCTCGTAAGGAGTAATGCCGGGCTCAAATGAATATTCTCCTGCTTTAAGGCGATGGGCGGCTCCAATGACACGGGCAAGGAGTCCGAAACGAATGTCATCTCGAATAACTCCCTTTTCCGCTAGAATCGTCCGTATTTGAGTGAAACCGGTTTTAGACGGAATAAGCACTTCGATCCTGCCGGTCGTGTGCGAGGGGCCGGAGGTGTTGGAGTAGGAATAGATCCACATCAACGTCAGAAAACATCCGGCAAGCGCTGCCGCAATAATAATTGCTGACGCAGCAAAGATTGCCCCGGATTGTTTCTTTTTGTCGCCGGCATCAGGGAGTGCGGTGGGAGTTTCAGTATTGTGCCCTTCCATGTATCATTTATCAAAAAACCAGGGAAAAAATTTGATCCATGTTTTTTACAGGGACGAATCGCATCTTTTGCCGAAGCGGTTTTGGGATCTCAACCAGATCATTTTTGTTCTGCTCGGGAATGATCACGGTCCTGATGCCGGTACGCAGGGCGGCCAGGGCCTTTTCCTTGAGGCCGCCTATGGGCAGGACCCTTCCACGTAAAGTGATCTCTCCTGTCATGGCAATATTCTTTTTGACCTTTTTCTGCGACAACGCGGAATAAAGGGCTGTTGCCATTGTGACCCCGGCGGATGGCCCATCTTTCGGAATAGCGCCGGCCGGCACATGGACATGGATATCTACTTCCTCAAAATATTTTTCACTCAGCTTGAGATTTTCCTCTCTGGAACGGCAGAAAGTGAGCGCAGCCTGGGCCGATTCCTTCATGACATCACCGAGATGGCCTGTCATTATCAGTTTGCCGCTGCCTTTCAGAATCGAGACCTCAACGTAAAGAATCTCTCCGCCTACCTCTGTCCATGCAAGCCCTATCGCCATTCCCGGCTGGTCAATGGTCTCTGTTTCAGATTCGGGCAGATATTTGGGCGGCCCCAGATAGCGTGACAGGGTCATGCTGGAAATCGTATACGGTCCCTTGCCGCCCTCGGCAATGCGCCTTGCCGTTTTACGGCATACCTTGCCGATCTCACGCTCAAGATTCCGAAGACCCGCCTCCCTGGTGTAATTCGAGATAATTTTTTCGAGTGTCTTGTCATCAAGCTTTATGTGCTTTTTATTAATCCCGTTTTCCTTTAATTGCCTGGGCAGAAGATAACGTTTGGCAATGATCATCTTTTCTTCAAGGCTATAACCTGCAAGCCTGATTACTTCCATCCGGTCCATGAGCGGCCTGGGAATCGTATCATTCATGTTCGCGGTTGTGATGAACATGACCTTTGACAGGTCATACGGCAGATTCAGATAATGATCTGAAAAACTGAAATTCTGCTCAGGATCCAGAACTTCCAGAAGCGCGGACGACGGGTCCCCCCTGTAATCAGCGCCGACCTTGTCGATCTCATCCATCATGAACACGGGATTATTGGACTCGGCCATCTTCAACCCCTGGATAATTCTTCCCGGCATGGCCCCTATGTAAGTCCGCCTGTGTCCCCTGATTTCCGCCTCATCCCGCATTCCGCCAAGGGAGATTCGATGAAATTTCCTTCCCATTGCCCGGGCGATTGATTTGCCGAGCGATGTTTTCCCTACACCTGGAGGTCCGACAAAGCAGAGGATCGGCCCTTTAGAGGATTTGTTTAATTTGCGAACCGCAAGGTATTCAAGAATCCGTTCCTTGACTTTATCAAGGCCGTAATGATCCTCATCAAGCACATCTTTGGCTGTTTTCAGATCCAGTCTGTCTTTTGTGCCTTTCCGCCACGGCACATCAAGGAGCCAATCCACATATGTCCTGATAGTGTTGGCCTCTGATGCATCCGGATGCATCATTTCAAGCCTTTTAACCTGCTTTAATCCCTCCTTTTTAACCAATGGCGGCATCCTGGCCTTGACAAATTTCTGGCGCAGGTCCTCAATCTCCTGAGACCTGTCGTCAATGTCGCCCAATTCTTTTTTCAGGGCATGGAGTTGTTCACGCAGATAATATTCCCTTTGGGTCCGCCCCATCTCCTCCTTTGCATCAGACTGAATCTTGGCCTGCACTGTAGAGACTTCCAGCTCTTTTTGCAGAAGTTCGGAGACCATTTTCAGACGTTTCACAGGATCCGTGATTTCGAGCACGGTCTGCGATTCAGATGTTTTAAGGTGCAGATTGGTCACAACCAGATCTCCAAGACGCCCCGGATCATCTATGTTGTTGAGGATCACCATTAATTCGGATGAAAGGATTCCCTTAAGGGACATGATTTTCTCCGTCTGATCCCGGACATTGCGCATCAGGGCTTCCATCTCCACTGTAATGTTTTCAACAGTTTCGTCCTCGATGATCTTAATTTTTGCAATATAATGGGGCGATGTCTGAATGAATTCTTCGACCCTGGCCTTGCTCATAGCCTGCACCAGGACTTTCAGGCGACCGTCAGGCAGTTTAAGTGTGCGCATAATCATGCACACCATGCCGACCTTATATATATCATCCGGTTGCGGCTCATCTATAGCCGCGTCTTTCTGGGCAACGAGAAACAGAAGCTTATCTTTTGTCAGGGCATCGTTTACCGCCCCCACGGAGGCGGATCTACCCACAAACAAAGGGATAATCATGTAATTGAATATGACAACGTCCCGGACCGCCATCAGCGGCAACTGATCCGGAATTTCGGTCTCTTCCGGCAGTGACACGCCGCCCATTTCACTGCTCATGGTATCGTCTATATCCACAGAATGTCTCCATATCATAGGTTTAGGATTTTAAGGTTCAGAAGTTCAAGGTTTTGTTTGATCGGAATTTTTCCTGTTCAACCCTGAACGTGTACCTTAAACATTGTGGCTTGCCTAGTCAAGCCGATGGAAGCCGGGTGCCGTCCGTCGTAGAAAATAAATCACTCTTTTTGCAAAAGCATCAAATTTCCTTGAACAAAACAACAAATTGCTCCATATTGAAAGATTGTAAGGGACGGGGACGAAATAACTTTCCCATCTAGGCGCTCAGATTTAGGTTAGATTTGGTCGATCTGATTGAGCAAAGCCACAGGCATAGCCAAGCTATTCCGAGGACTTTGCGATTGAAAATCGGCCAAAGATAGCCTGAAGATGAGATGCATAGATGGGGAAGTTATTTCGTCCCCGTCCCTAAGGTATTATGGAA
>JAIWHJ010000110.1:0-6189 GCA_048629695.1 Promethearchaeota archaeon | reverse complement strand
GTGCCACATGTTTTAAGGCACTTATCCAGGACCTTTAAAAATTTTCAGTTTATCTGGGTTAGATTAGATGCTTATTCAAACTTATTACAACGGTGTTGAACTGCACAGGAAAGAGAAAATTATCTTTGCCAAATTTCTGGTTCCCCATCAGGTGCTTTCCACCTGCCGGGCGGCCGGAGGGCTGCAGACCGGGCTGAGCTATGTGTTTAACCGGCAAAGCTGTGAGCCCACCGGCCACATGCAGGGTCTGCTGAAGAATATCTATCGCGACCCAAAGGCTTACCGGGAGCTGCTCTGCAAACCTTACGGCCTGCCGCCGGAGCAATGCGCCACCCTGGGCACTGCGGCCAACATGAACCATGCGGCCCTGGTCAGCAAGGTTTTTCGTGATTTGGAAGTGGTGGCTGTCTGCACCGGTGGCGTGGAAACCAATGGCGGTCGAGTGGGAGATCCTGCCTCGGGTTATGAAACCTCGGAAGGCTTTAAAAAATTACAGCCTGCCGTTAAAGAGCCGGGACCGGGCACCATTAACACTATGCTCTTTATCAACAAACCGTTGACACCAGGTGCCATGACCAGGGTGATCATGACCGCCACCGAGGCCAAGACCGCGGCCCTGCAGGAGTTGGCAGTCAATTCCCGTTATTCGGACGGACTGGCAACCGGCACAGGTACAGACCAGATTGCTGTGTCTGCCGCTGAGTTTGATGGGCCGAGGCTTACCAGCGCGGGCAAGCATGCCAAGCTCGGAGAGCTTATCGGAAAAGCCGTATTGGCCGCTGTTAAGGAAACTCTGGGCAAACAAAATAATCTGACTCCAAGGGGACAATGTTCTGCCAAAATTCATTTGGAGAGATTTGGTTGCAGCCGAAAATCCATGCTGGATAGTATCTGCCGATACCTTGCTGATGAACCGGCCGGACTGCTCAGGCAAAATTTCATTGCAATGGAACGTGACCCGGTAACAGTGGCTGCGGTGACGGCCATGGTTCACCTTAAGGATAAATTTACCTGGAAAATCCTGCCGGAAAGCTGCTGGTCGGAGATCATGGGGGCATATGGCGCCCAGATCGCCTGCGCGGTCAGCGGCAAATACCAACAAATGGAAGAGTATCGCAGGCAACTGGCGCCAACCAGGGACCAAAACAGCAATAATAGCTTTCTTAACCTGGTCTGGCGCGCTATGGCCCTGGGATTTACGGATAAATGGCCTGCCGGAAACGGCGCTGAAAAAATAAAGGAGCTGCTATGAAAAAACAAATCAATAAAATAGTACTGACGGGTTTGATCTCGGCAACGACGCTTGTGTCAAGTTGGAACCTTGCCGGAGCACAAGAAAAATCGGACAAACTCCAAGAACAACAAATGGATGATGTCGTGGTCACCTCAACCAAACTTGATCGTAAGCTGGAACATATGACAGATTCGGTGATCATTATCAATGAGGAAGAGATAAAGGTGAAAGGTTACACCGACCTCACTGAAGTTCTGCGCCTGACACCGAGTATTGAATTCAAGCAGGCCGGCGGTCCCGGGCAATTCAGCTATCCCAAAATGAGGGGCTACGGCCAGGGTCACTTCCTGGTACTTGTCAACGGTATGAAGATCAATGAAGCGTATAGCTCCGGAGTTGGTAATTTTATAGGCCAACTGGACACCAAACTCCTTGAATCCGTGGAGATTTTACGTGGACCCCAGGCATCTCTGTATGGTTCCGACACCACTGCCGGTGTAATGGCATTTACTACCATTGCGGGTCAACAGGGAACCCATTTTAATGCCGGGATCGAATATGGCTCTCTTGACTGGAAAAAGGGTTATGGTTCCGTTCGGGGTGGAACTGAGAAATGGGACTACGCTGTCGGTCTGGCCTACACTGACAGTGAGGGTGTGCATGACAAGGAATATTATAAAAACTTTTCTCCGACAATGAAATTCGGCCTTCATCGTGACACTTTTGATCTTACCTTTTCTTACCTTTATGTGGACAGCGAATTTCAGGCTGCCGAACTCAATCAAACCTATAGTTTCCTTAATAACCGCTCTGAATTTTGGTCCTTTCAGACACCAGACCCTGATAATGCCAATAAGTATGAACACAACATCGCCACCCTGCAGGCCGAGCACCGGTTTGCAGAAAACATGCGGAATAAAGTGGTGTTGGGCTGGTTTGAGAAAAAAAGCGAACGGAATGACCTTGATAACGGCTTTTTGGGATATGAAACCGCGCCTTTTGATAATTTCCGTTTTAACGGTGTGACGTACAACGCTGGTGACCGGTTTCCTATTTATGATGACGGTGATGGCCGGGCTTACGGCAACGACCATGAGAACCTGATGTTTGACTACAACTTTATCTGGGACATGCCGCTGGCATCCGCCGGGTCCAACTCTCTACTGCTTGGCTTTGAATATCTGTACCAGGAAGGCGGCAAGTGGGGTAAATACGGTGATCTCAAGGCAGATATCTATAACTTTTCTTTTTACGCCAATGACCAGTTGTTACTGCTCAACGACGCATTGATCCTGTCGGCAGGACTCAGACACGACCACCACAAGGTTTTTGGCGGCGAGACCACGGGAAAAGCCGGTGCAGCGTACAGTATTGCCGGCATCGGGACAACCTTGTTCAGCAATTACGGCACCAGTTTCCGGGCCCCGACTTTTTTCAATCTCTATGATGCCAGATACGGAGATGAGGACATTACTCCTGAGGAGGGATGGACCGTTGAAGGCGGCGTGCGCCAGTTGTTAGGCAAACGGGCTGATGTGGAAGTCACTTATTGGTACTCTGAACTCGATAATGTAATCGTCTTTGATTACACAATTCCTAACCCGAACTCCTCGGTCGGTTCAGGGAAATACGCCAACCGTGACTCGGCCATGACCGAGGGCGTAGAGGTGGCTTTCGGCTATTACTTTACGGATCAACTCTCCCTGAGCGGCAACTATACGTACACTGAATCTAAGAACGAAAAAAACAATGAAACTTTCCGAACCGTTCAGATTGCCCGCAACAAGGGAAGCCTCACCCTGGAGTACTTAGGCGATAACTATTCTTTGGCCGCAACAGCGTATTATACCGGCCCCAGGCTCCGGTGGAAAGGGGATATCGAAATGAAAGAATATATCCGTTGCGATCTGTCCGGACGATATGAAGTGATTGACGGCCTTAACCTCTACACCCGGCTGGAAAATATCTTTGATGAGAATATCGAAGAGGGAATGGGTTACGAGCAGCCGGGTTTTTACGGCATTATCGGACTGGAATGGGACATGAGCCTGTAAAGACTCCCTGCGACCGCCCCGGCGTCTTTGCTCATTGAAGATGGCAAGATCACCGCAAAGGGATAAGGGAAACAGATGGATCTCCGTTACCTGATATTGGCGCTGACCACGCGCTGTAACCTGGCCTGTGCTTACTGCTATGCCGAGGCCGGATCAACAGGCATGGATATGTCCGATGAGATCATTCGCCAAGGCTTGGACCTTGCTGCTGCCGGTGGAAGGTGCCATGTCCAGATCAGCGGCGGGGAACCAACCCTGGTACCGGAACGTATTGAGAAAGTTGCCGGACTGGCGGCGGAAAAAGGCAGGCAATTGACCCTGGCGATCCAGACCAACGGCACACGGTTGACCCCTGAACTGGTAAAACTCTTTAAGGTCCATGGTATTCAGGTGGGCGTCAGTCTTGACGGCCCTCCTGAAATCCATGAGCAACTTCGGGGCAGGACAACCGCCACCCTGCGCGGACTGCAGCTTTTGGAAAGGTTCGACGTACCCTTCCGAATAACCACGGTGGTAACCAGTGCCAACGTGGCCTTTCTGAGTAAAACTGTTTTACTGCTGGCCGGCTTTAAAAACGCCCGTGGCATTGGTCTTGATCTGCTGATCAATAAAGGCCGGGCTGTTGGTTCGACCGCGGCACTACCGACGGACGGCCGGACCTTGCAAAAGGCTATACCGCGCATGGTTGCCGCCTTGGATCTTGTCAATGCCGGACGGCACATACCCTTGCAACTGCGCGAAAGGGATTTATTGCAAAAACAAATTTATTCAAAAGAGAAGAACAGGGCTTTTTGTCATGCCGGAGCCGGACAAAGCATTGCCGTACATCCGGACGGACGACTCTTTCCCTGCAGCCAGACCATGGGGGATGAAGAATTTTGCGCCGGTACGGTGTGGCATCCCGATTTTAAATCATTGCAGATCCTGTCCACGGTGCAGCTTGCGGGTGACAGGTGCGCCAACTGTGAACTCGCCGATTTTTGTCCGGGAGAATGTCCCAGCCGGCTGCATTATAATAAAGTGGATGATATGCCGTTGGCCTGTGAACTGTACCGCGCCTTTTGGAAAACTGAGCAGGCCGGCAAAAAACCTGAATATCCAGATAATTTGACAGTGATTGAGGCATAGTGTATATTATGCGCATAATGATATTTTCCAAAAGTTGAAACAGACGGAGGTTGCCATGGGAAAGGTTAGGGTAAACATAACACTAGATGATGATCTATCAAGATTTCTCAAGGGGTTTTCGCTTTCTCAAAGACTATCCATGTCCGAATTGATAAACCAATGGGCTTTGAATCTGAAACGAACTCAAGAAAATCAAGGAATGGAGACTATTCTTTCATCTCCCGAGTTTTACAAGTCCTTAATGGTGACTCTTAACAAGACCCGATCCGGCAAAATGAAGTGGCACAACCGCGAAGAGATCTTTGGAAATGAATGAGACTTATTCAGATGAATTCATCAAATCGCTGAAAAAATTTTCCTCCGTCAGAAAACGCATTGTCAATAAGATCGAGAAAATATTACAACATCCTCTGATGGGTGAACCTTTAAAATACGATCTTCGTGGTTTACTCAGTGTTCCAGTGGCAAAGAATTTTGTCATCGTTTACAGCTATTGCGGAATCTGTCGCAAAAAAGGTGACCACAAGATTCTGCTTTGTCATGACTGTTCTGATATGATCGATGAAACAGTACGTTTTTTTGATGTCGGTCCTCACGACAAGGCTTATAAAATCGACTGATCCCAGAAAAAAATCCGCATTGTGCCTCTCGGATCGAGAACATTCCCCGCACGCCGCCTTCCACAATAACCGGGCCGCCTTGGCCCCTTCGCCTGCTGCCACAATGACTTGTTTGAAATGAGGGGCTACGGCCAGGGTCACTTTTTGGTGCTTGTCAACGGTATGAAGATCAATGAAGCGTATAACGCCGGAGTTGGTAATTTTAGGCCAACTGGACACCAACCTCCTTGAATCCGGTGTTGGGGGGGGCAGGCTTGACTTTTTGATATTTATGGACCATATAAAGTCAAAATGTTAAGCCTGACCCCATTTTCATTTTTTCCCTAGGCAGTTAAAGCCTCCAACGTTTTCGAAGATGCGCTTTTAAGGGGTTAGTTTTATCTTCGGCCACTTAGAGTTGAGAGTTGAGTATTGAGTGATGAGGAAAACCAGATCGTAACGTTATCCGATACTCAACCCTAATTTTCAGCTTTGACGATGCACTAGCGGAGTTTTCATTGGATACGGTTATTCTCGGTAAAGCAAAAACAGATCCTGATTTCAAGAATGAAATAGCTGAAAAGATCGGTTTGGAGGAACGAGGACGAAATAATTTCCCCAACTGACCCATCAGATACAACGTCTGAATAGAATATTGACTAAAAAATAAGGTTTCCAAACTCTTTTAAAGAGTTATTAATTACAAAATGTTTATATAGTGCCTGAACGAAAACCCCATTTTTTGTCATTTCGACCAAAGGGAGAAATCTTAAATGTCAATATTAACAATACCATAAGATTTCTCGCTACACTCGAAATGACAGTTTTGCTTAATTTTCGTTCAGGCACTATCTAGCGGACATCTCTTTATCAAAAGAGGAATTTTCGCTATATTTTGTGATTTGAATAAAAGTCAGGGTCAAAAAAATTCACCAACAGAATATTAGTACCTTAGAAAATATTTTCTGTGTTTCCGGCAGGTAAATATTCGGCTTGATGCCTGAAAATAGCTAAAACTACCAAACTGTAAATATTTGGCAACGCACCCCAAGGGCACTTCCTGCGGGGCGCTTCACAGGGAGGTGAGCAGGCTGATCAGTTATACATCGGTATACTGGGCAGCCTGATCGCCTTCCTGTGGAGTGTTGCCGAATATTTACTCCGGCAGAAAATA
>JAIWHJ010000109.1:0-6230 GCA_048629695.1 Promethearchaeota archaeon | reverse complement strand
GGGAAACCTTAATCTCGTGCAGGCGCTTTCCCCCCCTGAAAACACTGAATCAAAGCCCATGGATTCAGGTCTTCCGTTTAATGTGGTGATCCGGGAGCTTAACGTGCTGAACGGTTTTTTTCAATACCAAACAGCAGAAGACATTGCTGAGAACCAAAAAGACCGGATGGTTCTTCAAAACGTTAACCTGACCATCAAGGATGCGAACCTTTTAAAACAAAAAGCCCGCCTTACCTGTGAGATTTCCGGCGGAAATATTGCCGGAAGCAGGATCGACCGAATGCATTTAAGCTGCCGTCTCACCGACAGATGCCTGACCATCAATGATTTAAACCTATATACATTTGCGGGCAGATTTGATCTGAATGGCCAGGTGGACTTTAAAAAGGCCTTTGCCAACGGATTTATCTCGTCCCATCCTGATTTAAATGCCATATCATATAAACTGTCCCTGCGCCAGAAAGACACCCTACTCGAAACCATGCCCTTCAAGGAATCAGGGTTAAAAGGATCCATAACTTCTTTAATCGAGCTTAAAGGAACGGGCATTAATCCAAAGACGCTAACGGCTGAAACCGCCCTGGAACTATTTGCAAGCAAACTGTCCGCCGGGGAGGCATTTTCCCCCCTTGATGCATACGTGAAAGCACAGGCAAACATGGAAAAGGGGCGCATTACGGTTCATCAGCTTGACGCCCGGGCAGGTAAAACTCACCTTAAGGTTGCCGGCGATTATGACATTTCTTCCCTTAAGGTCGCGGCTGATTTTAAATTCAATGCCCCCGACCTGACTGAAGTACTGTCACTGTTAGGGATCAACGCATTGGGGAAAATGAATATACATGGCAACATAGGTGGAACGGTTGCGGCGCCGATTGTGGATGCGCAATTACAGGGTGAAAATTTAGAATTCAAGCAGGTGAAGATCGGCGATGCGAATGCAAAAATCCAATTTTTCGAAGGCATGCTTTCCTTGGATCATGGGAAAATTCACAACCACAATTCATTTCTCGATATTTCCGGCACCGTCCGGATACGTGATCCCATAACACGTGATATTTTGGATAACCCTGGTTTAGACATTGCATTAAAAGGAGACGCTCTGTTTATTGAGGACTTTGTCGAGGGAATCAAGGGGAAACTCGTTCTGAACGGCCATATCTTTGGGCATACAGCACATCCCCAAGGGAGATTGAATATTAAAGGAAAACATATCGACATCTATAACCGGAAAGTTCAGGAGTTTCAGCTAACCTCAGATCTTGATGGCGATCGATTCAATTTGGACCCTTTTGAGCTCGTGATTGCACCCGGTGAAAAAATCCTGCTCCATGGTTGGATTTCTTTAAATAAAAATTACCAATTACGACTTGCCTCCGAGGGCATTTCCCTTAAGAACCTGACACCGCTTCAGTTGGGAGACGGTGATACCGGTAAGATTTCCCTTATGTTCCAAGGACAGGGGAACTTTGAAAATCCTCAGATCAAAGGCGAGGTAGTTCTAAATGAGTTGCGATTCTGTAACCAGCCGCTGCAAGACGAACGGTTCCAAATCGAAGTTAAGGACCGGATGGCATATATCTCAGGGGGTCGGAACTTTGCTTTGGATGCAACTTACCATTTGCAGACCCACGCTTTTTCAGCATCCGCCGGGTTTGACAACACCAATTTGTCCCCTTATTTAACAATTGCCGGCCCAAGAAAACTGAATGGTTCCACAACCGGAAAAATCCAAGTCACCGGTAATGCTCAGACACTGGATCAGATAAAAGGGTGGGCAGATATTTCTCGCATTGAGATTTTTTCTAAGAAAACCCCGTTGCTCCGAGCCCGCGACGTCAAAGCTTTTTTAAAGGACGAAGAAATTTCGATTCCCGGTGTCCGCCTGGACCTGTTTGAACGAGGCATTTTAAACATTAAAGGTAACGCCAAGCTGAATGGCGACCTTGATATTAATGCTCATGGCAACATCCCTTTGGAAGTTATATCGCATTTTTCAGATGTTTTCTCCAATGCCGCCGGTGACGTACTCCTTTCTCTCAGCGTGAACGGAAACCTGTCGCAGCCATACTTGCGTGTTGATGCTGAAATTAAGAATGCCGGAATGTCGGTTCCCGGACTTTCACAGAGCATGCACGACCTGAACGGACGTATTCTGGTAACCCAGGAAGCTGTTGTTCTGGATAACATCCGGGGAATGCTGGACACCGGTAGTTTTGAACTGTTTGGCGCCATTGATCTTAAGGCATATCGACCCTCAAAAGTGGGCCTCAAATTAAAAGCCGATGATCTTCCGATTATGATTCCCGATACCTTAGAAACCCGTTTGAGCGCTGAACTGGATATTAGTGGCACACCTGAAAAATTCCTTATATCGGGAGAAGTCCAAATGCTTGAGGGGAAGTATTATAAGGATGTACATCTGAATCTTATTGAAAGCCTCGGAAAAAAATCCCGGGAAGAGGACCTGATAACGTCGGAGATCCCATGGCCCTTTTTAAAAAATATGGAATTCGATATTACAATCCGTTACAGAGAACCTTTTGTCATAGACAATAATATGGCCTTATTGGCCATCAAGCCCGATTTCCGCATATACGGGTCTGTGAATCAACCCCTCATCAGCGGGAGGGCAGAGGTAGAATCCGGCGGAACCGTTTATTTCCAAAAAAAGGAATTTAATGTTAAAAAAGGTGTCTTTGATTTTATAAATCCCTATAAAATTGAGCCGACCATTGATGTGCAAAGTGAAGTAATGGTTCGGGAATGGACCGTATTTTTGAATGTCTTCGGAACACCTGACAATCTTAAATTTAATTTTTCTTCCGACCCGTCAGAAAGAGAGGAAGATATTGTTTCTTTGTTGGTCTCCGGTAAAACAACACAGGAACTGATTGCAAGAGAAGGCGGTTCATCCCTATCTCCAGGACAAATGCTTGCCGATGTTCTTTCCGAAACAGTTCAAAAACAAATCAAGGATGCCACCGGTCTGGATGTTGTAAATCTGGAATATACGGAAGCAAAAGAGGCTGAGGAGTCAGATGAGGTAAAAGTAACTGTCGGTAAAGAGCTTTCCCGAAGAGTAACGGTCAAATACGGCGTGCAGACCAAAAATGCGAAGGTCATCCAGCAGGTGATCACGGAATATAAATTCCTTGAGAAACTGTTAATGAACACCTTCCAGGATACGGAGGGGAATTTTGGCGGCGGGCTTCAATTCAGATTTGAATTTCGATAAAAAAAGATTGATTCGGATGACCACGTGCAAGCAGAAAAAATGGATAAAGATATCCGCAGTGTTGTGGATTCTAATGGTATGTTTTGCCCAAGACGCTGCATATGCACTAAAGCAGAAAAAAGATGAACCCGGACCGCCGATTGTTTCACGGATTATTATCGATGTTCAGGGGATAAAAGGAGATGCGAGCCCATGGGTTGATCAGGTAAAGCGTCTTATTTTTATCCGGGAAGGAGAGCCCTTTTCCACAAAACGGTTCCAGGATTCCCTTGAGGCTTTAAAATCGTCGAACATATTTAAAGCAATCCATGTTTCTGAATCGGACCGGAGAGAAGATCGGTTTACCCTTGGTTTTCAAGTAACGCCCTATCCTCGGGTTAAAGATATTAAAATCAGCGGCGCCTTTCCCCTGCTAGAACGAGAAATTCTCAACGCCATTCAGTTGTATCCCGGAGATGTATATCATCCGAAAACGTTTTTAGGCAAAGAGGCTGTCATTACCGAAACCTTCAAGAATGAAGGTTACATTGCGCCGGTTGTTGATTTAGACGCCGTAGAAGATCCGGCCGACGGAAATATTGTGGTTTATGTCACTATAAACAAGGGGGAGTTTTTTCATGTCCGGCGCTTTGAAATCACAGGAAACCGGGCTTTTTCAACCCCGCGCCTTAAGTTGGGGATCAAAACTTGCAAATCGTGGTTGACTCCGGATTTTATGAGGCGCTTTAAGAAAAAAACATTTAACAAAGATATCAAAAACCTCATCCGGTTTTACCGAAAAAAAGGATATCCGGAGGTTGTCGTAAACTCCGTTGTTAACAAAGATGCCAAAACTCAAAATGCTTCTATTTTAGTAACCATTGACGAAGGACCCCGGTATGACATTGAATTTCAGGGAAATAAGGAATTTTGGGATCTTACCCTTAAAAAAGATTTAATCCTGTTTAAGGAGGGAAATAACAAGGATTTTGGTCTAAGAAAAAGTATTCGCAACATAAAGAAACGATACCTTAACGCCGGCTATAAGGATTGCCGGATAGAGATGAAATCTGAAAGAAAACAAGACGCCGGCATGCCCGTGCGTAACATCCGCCTGTTGATTTATGAAGGGCCGCAATACCTTGTAAATTCCGTCAACCTCACCGGAAATCATGCGTTTGATTCAAAAAAGATCAAAAAACAGACTGTGATCCGAACACCGGGGCTTATGGCAAACGGTGCATGGGTTCAGGAAACTCTGGAAGAGGATAAATGTGCGGTTACCTCTCTGTATCTCAAGCAAGGATATATGAATACGGTGGTAAACGATGAAATAACATCGCACAAGGACATTAAAGAAAACAAAACACATGTAGACATCACTCTGGACATCAAGGAGGGGGTTCAGACGCTCGTAACGTCCGTAACGATACATGGGTTGACTGTGTTATCAGAGGCTGATGCCCTTGAGGCAATCACTTTGAAAAAAGGATCCGTTTTTCGAGACTATATGATTCGCAGTGATAAAAACACGCTGTGTTCCCTGATTTCTGAAGAGGGATACCCCTATGTCAAGACAAAGGGAACTGCGGTCATCAGCAAGGACAATACCCAAGCCGCTATAACCTATGAGGTTGATGAAGGACCTTTTGTTCAAATGGGTCAGGTGGCTTACACGGGGAATTTCCTGACCAAAGGACGAGTCATAGAAAACGAACTTGAACTCAATCCCGGAGAGCCGTTTTCACTGAATAAATTTTTGAAATCTCAGCGCAATATCCGCGATATCGGAGCCTTTGACTCAGTTCGTTTTAAAACTTACGGCTTAAAGGAAAAGCAAGATAAAGTGAATCTGCTCCTGGAAGTGGAAGAGAAAAAGCCTTACTATATTCAATTTGGCGGAGGGTATGACACAGAAAGAGAATTTTACGCCAATATCCTGGCCGGTGACCACAATCTTTTCGGATTAAACAAGGAAATTTGGGCCAGTGCGGAAATCAGCCAGATCGGGTATCGGGCTGATTTGGGCATGGTTGAACCCCGGTTTATGGGAACTCGAATCAAGTCATCAATAAACATGTTCAGCGAAAAAAAGGAAGAGTTTAACACAAATTTCGGCACCAGAGACCGGGGCGTTTCATTATCATTTAACCGCAGATTTTTTCAGACGTTTAACGGCAACCTTTCTTTTGTTTATGTATATAAGAAGCAGTACACTCGGGACTCAGACCCCATACCGGCAGATGATGAAGATAAATATGAGCCCAGAGGAATTCTAACCATAAGCCCCTCTCTTGTTTATAATTCAATGGATTCCTATATCCGCCCCAGAAAGGGAGTGTATTCTTCTTTGCTTCTGGATGTTTCCAAAGGGATCAATAATTCTCTGGATGATTTTCTCAAGTGTCGTTTCGAGATGCGGAAATATTATACACCCATAGAAAACCTGACATTTGTGTTGCGAGGATTGGTCGGGGATATTACCCCCTTTGAGGACCGCAGCACAATTCCGGAAGACCAGCTTTTTTTTCTGGGCGGCACTTCTACGGTTCGGGGATTTGATGAAAACAGACTTCGATTTGACTCCAAGGGTGACGCCGTCGGAGGGTTAACTGCAATCTTAGGCAATATAGAGACAAGGATTGACTTGGGCCCTAATTTTGAATTTTCTTTTTTTTACGACATCGGCAGCGTTAGAAACGCCATCGTCGAAGCCGGTTCAGATGAGTTTCGTTCTTCAGCGGGGGTTGGATTGCATTATCTCACACAAATCGGTCCCATGGGGATCTATTACGGGCACAAACTGGATAGGAAAGCTAATGAAAGTGCAGGGAGTTTTCATTTCACAATAGGGTTTAGATTTTAGTCTTTTCCTGTTGAATTTCACTCATGATTTAAATATCAGCCCATACTTTCGTTTGCTGTGGGATATTTTATGCAGTACGTCCTTGAGCATTCCCTTCAGCTTTTTACGTGACTCCTCTTTTTTGACTTCGTCGCTGCTGCGAATGGC
>JAIWHJ010000108.1:0-6233 GCA_048629695.1 Promethearchaeota archaeon | reverse complement strand
CATCCCGCAACGATCAAATTAAACCATTCGTACCTTGACAGGATCAAACAATTTGTCCTGTACATGTGCACGGGAGGCAGGTTTATCCACAGTCTCAATCCTCTGAAGCGGCATTGCGCATCCCGCAATATCCACCGCCCGCCGGTTGCCGTACTCATCATATTTCCCTTCCCAGATCAACTCCGTCTTCATCTGCGAAAACGGGTGCGGGTTATCCAGTCCCCAATGCCCAGTCTTCTCGGCATATTTATGAGATACTCAATGAATCATCCCGTCACTCATGTCCCATATCAATCCCTGCCAACCGTCGACAAGTCCTTCATCAGCACACTCGGGGCAGAACCAGTGTATCCGGCCATCTATCTCAAATTGAATCTGCAAAATGCCTTTACAGGGTTTTCTTTTTGGCCACCGTGTTGATAATGGGATTGACCATACCGCAACACCCTCATTACTCTTCAAACGTCAAGAAAATTAAAGCCAACCAATCCATATAAAAAAATAATCGGAGTTAGTAGTTGGTGTCGGCACCTCCCCAATCCACTCAACCCCTGATTCCTTATATTTTGGATAAGGCTTCATTGCCTCCGTCCTTTGCCATTACTTTCAATCTTTCTCGCCAGGCATTCAAAATCCTTCTCATCTGCCTGCCGTGCTTCAACCTGTAAACGGGCTTGATGAAACCTGTCATACTCCTTTTCCGCCAGTTCTTTTGCCATTTGATGGGAGATTTTTCCAGCATGGTTGAGGATATTCCGATCGTTTAACCTTAAAAAACCGTCCAGTTTATTAATCCAGTTTTTCATATACATGGGAATCCGCCGCATTGCCTGGCCTTCGGCAAAAATCAGATACTGCTCAACCAGATTGTTCAACGCCCGCAACTCTTCCTCCTCCAAATAGTTTTTGGCAATGGTGACATCCTGTTTGCGTACCTTTACGCCGCGCCAGTTGGTCAAACCCATGTTGGGTTTTTCGCTGTCCGTCCGCTGGTGAATAATCTCGGCTGCGGTTTTTCCGGTTATTGCCCAATGCAGTTTGTTTTGTACGGTCTTGAAGAAATCAATACTGATTTGCTGTGTGGGATCATAATCCACACTGGTGGCGTAAATATCGGTGATTTTCTGATAGAACCGCTTTTCCGAAGTACGAATATCCTGAATGCGGCGCAGAAGTTCATCAAAATAATCGAAAGGCTGGTCAGGGTTTTTCAGCCTCTCATCATCCAGTACAAAGCCTTTGACTATGTATTCACCGAGTTGCCGGGTCGCCCATTGGCGGAAGCGGGTGGCGACGTGAGATTTTATGCGGTAGCCGACGGAAATGATTGCGTCTAAGTTGTAAAATTTTCTGGTTCTTTGAACCTGCCGCTCCCCCTCTTTTTGAACTTGTAAGAAATCCTTACAAGTTGCCTCTTTACTCAATTCCTTTTCTGAATAAATATTATTCAGATGTAGCGTTATATTTTGCGACGTGGTTTGAAAAAGCTCCGCCATCAGTTTTTGGGTCAACCAGACAGTTTCATTCTCAAGCCTGACATCAATCTTAGTATTCCCATCTTCTGCCTGATAGATAATTATCTGTGAACCTGAACCTGTTGCTATTGTCTTATTGCTCATCCCTCCAACACCTCCTGGTTTATCTGAAAAAAACATCACAGAAGCTGCCTTTGCTTAATATTGAGATACCGGGTTACGAGTTCGGTACTCATATTTTCATTGTCCAGCAGCGCAAAACCGACCCCGCGCCGTTTTAACACCTTTTCAATCTCGCGGAGAGTCTCCCGGATTATATGCCCGCCCAGATCCATATATAAATCATTGACTGATTCCACTGACCGAGAAGAAAAAAGCGGCCTGGCGCCTGCCGGCTTTAACATGGAGACCAGAACCAGGTGCCGCCTTGATATAAGATCGATGTTTTTAACAAAACTCTCTGCCAATACAGGATCATCCAGGTTTGTGAGAAAAATCAGCATGGCCCTTTGCCTTATCTTAAGACCGATATATGAAAACAGCTCGGCAAAGTCAGGTGTTACGGCCTGGGGCTCAAGCGTGTAGAGCATTTCCCGGCAGGCGTTGAAATAATGCCTTCCGCCTTTTGCCCTGACAAATCCCCGCACTCTGTCACTAAAGGTCAGAAGTCCGAACTGATCGCCCTGTTGCTCTGCTGCCAGTCCCATAATCAATGAGGCGGTGACAAACCTGTCCATGATTGTTGATAACGCCCCCGGAACGTTGTCCGTTTTTCCCGGACTCTCAGCCGGGGAATCCGAAATCCGCCCGCTCAGTCGCGAACCGTCCAGGATGATATAGACCTGCTGGGTGCGCTCGATCTGAAAGACCTTTGTGATCGGATGTCTCCTCCTTGCAGTGGCCTTCCAGTGAATGTCCTCAAAGCTGTCTCCAGGGACATATTCTCTTAATTTTTCAAAATCCCGGCCCTTGCCTATCTGCCGATGCCTGTGAATCCCAAGGCCGTGATGCAGAAACAGGGCGGCCAGACTTTTTCGCTCTGCAAGCAGATTCGGATAAACACGGATCTCCGACTGCACTGGCTGCCTTGCCCTGACGGCCCAGAAATCAAGCGGCGAAACAACCTCAAAATAGCAACTGTCAATTGTAAACCGGCCCTGCTTCAACGGTGTGCACGGCCATGTGAAAAATGAGGACCGGCTTTCCCCAGGCAGTTCGGCTGTCAGGTCCGGCTCCTGTGAACGGATCTCTCCCGGAAACGGCAGACCGAGCCTGATCCTCCTCACCTTCATTTTCTCATTGTTCACTCGAAGCCTGATCCCGCCTTTCCGGCCTTTTGAAAGGCGAACCGTTTCAGGAAGCTCCACGCTGATTCCATCCAGGTTCCTGAATGCCATGACCGCATCAAAAAATGCGGTCATGAAAAGTAAGGCAACCAGTCCCGCATAAAGCGCTGCGGTCCAAAACCCCACAACAGCCAGGGTAGACAGAGGCAGAAACACCATCAGTGTCCAGAAAATGAGTTTTGACCTGGGAACAATCATGTGTCAATTACCAGTTGTCAGTTATCAGTTGTCAGTTATACTGGTAGTCCTTACAAAACAGTGCGGGTTTGGAAATGCCGCACTGTTTTGTAAGGACTACCAGTATTTTTAACTTCATGTTTTTTGTGCTGACAACTGATAACTGAACACTGACAACTAAATCTTCACGTCGTTCAGGCACTAAATAACGTTTATCGCGGCACTGCCACATCCTGCAGGATTTCCCTGACAACTTCCATGATGGTCAACCCCTCAATCTCATATTCGGGCCTCAGGATCAGACGATGCTCAAGCACGGGATTTGCCATGGACTTGATATCGTCCGGAGTGACAAAATCGCGCCCCTGGCTCGCACCCAGAGCCCGTCCGGCAAGCAGGAGGGCCTGGGTCGCACGCGGCCCGGCCCCTACCAGTACACTCCTGTGTTCACGCGTCCCTCGGACTATCTCAACCACATATTTGACAATTTCCTCCCGGACATGGATCTCGTTCAAACACTGCCGCAACCCTGCCAGGGCCTCCACTGTCAGCACAGGCTTTACCGAACCGCCTGCGAGTACGGCCTCGGGGGCTTCCTCGCCCAGGGTCCGCCAAGCCAGCGTCAGTTCCTCATCTTTTTCAGGCGTGTCCATCCTGATCTTGAGCATAAACCTGTCTTTCTGGGCTTCAGGAAGTGGGTATGTACCTTCGTATTCAATCGGGTTCTGCGTTGCAAAAACAGTAAAGTTCGGGTTCAGATAATGTGTCGTCCGGTCGATCGTGACCATCCGTTCCTGCATGGCCTGAAGCAGCGCGGACTGGGTCTTGGCCGGCGCCCGGTTAATCTCGTCCGCCAGCAGAAACGTAGTAAAAACCGGCCCCTTGACCAATGTAAACCGGCTATTCTGCAGATCAAAGATATGCGTGCCCGTAATATCCGTCGGCATCAGGTCCGGGGTGAACTGAATCCGCGAAAATTCGCATCCCAGGACATGGGCGAGCGTCCTGACAAGCAGGGTCTTGGCAACGCCGGGCACGCCCTCGACAAGGGCATGATTGCCTGTAAAAATTGCAATAAGAGATTCTTCGACCACGCGCTCCTGGCCGATGATGACCTTGGCGACTTCCTCCTTTGCACGTACAAGTACCTGCTTTAAGACTTCGATTTTGTTTTCCATGATCTATTCCTTTCCGACAGAATTTCGCATATTGCCTGATACCCTTTGACAGGATCAGCCTTGTGTGAGGTAGGCTGAGATTCGGTATCTATCACTGCCTTTACTTGCTTTATCATCTCGTCTGAAAATTTTCTGTCTGCTGCAGAGGACTTCTCCCATTCCCTGAAACAGACTCCTAAAATATCCCTGGAAGAGATATTTCGCCGCAGCAGGCTGACCAGGCCCGCGGTGTAATCCCTTTCCGAGGCCACATCCCGGCCCGCTGTATGGGAATCATCATCAGAAGGCGGCACAAAAACGGCGGAGTTTTTCCATACAAACAGCCCGGACACAATGACAAGCCCGAAAAAAAACCATTGGAGGCGATACTTGCGTGCAAGCCCGGCAACCCCGGCGCTCTCCTGTATTCCAAAGTGCGACTCATCAAAGACCACGGATCTGTTTCCTCCGATCAACCATGTAAGCAGTCCGGGATGTCGATCCTTTAAAAGGGCCTCGTTGCTGAAGAGGTAGGAATCCGCAACAAAGACTACCGTGCCCGAGCCAAACCGTCTTTCAATAAGCACGGGAAGCCCGTCGCGTAAATAGACCGGGTTCCAGGCATCCCGAAGCTCATCAAAAAAAAGGGCCGTATGAGAGGAGATAAACTCCGGCAGTTCATCCGCATATGCCTCGGCTGCCCGTGCGGCCTGTTTGCTTTCCCAGGGTTTGGTCCGGTAATTAAAATTTACACCCCAGTAGTCGATAAGAGATAAAAATCTGTCCTGTGGCTTTTTTAGATCAGATTCGGTTTGACCGTTGCACCCGGTTTCTGAAGCGTGCTCGTCGGTTTCAGCCTTTTTCCCGGCAGATCGCTTTTGTTTTTTAACAGGGAAAAAGGAGATTGCCAGCCTGCCTCCGGAGGCAACAAAATGTGTAATGGCCTTAAAATAATTCTCCGGGACCGATTCCAGGTCATGCGCGTGCGTGCCCAGCAGGAAAAAGGTTGTGCCCCTGCCGGAACCAAGCCTTGAAATAGAGCGGAAATTGCGGCTTACAGTGAGAGATTCAATAGAAGCAAGGCCCTCGAAATAGGCCTTTGAGCCCAATGGGTCCGCCCTGAGCGACGAATATGGAGGATAGACGTCCCCTGATTTGAACCGAAGCTCAAACAACCGGGCCGTGCCGATCAGAAATACGGCCAGGATAAAGAGACAGAAAAAAATGAGAATCCTGTTACCGGTTGACAAAACTCATGATCCTTTCCTGGTTTTGGGCAAACAGCTTCAGCTTTTCCGGGCCCACCTTGTGGTTGCCGTACCAGGACATATCAAAAGCCATCACATTTATTGAAAAAAGGTGGGAAAGGTCCTTGTACTCATGGGCCCTCCCGGCTAGTTCATGTTCATAATCATGGTTGGATTTATATTTTGCGATTGTAATAAATCCATGTTCCGACAAATGTGCCAGTGTGGCCAGGTAAAGCGCTCGCAGGGCAAGCCGCAATGATCCTTTTTTCATCAGATCATCCGCAACGGCAAGCCAGCGATTCACCGGAAGATCAAGAGCGCTGACTTCTTCATCCGTCAGGTCCGGTGAGGCAGGGACAGGGCTTACGGCAACCGCGGCAAGGGATTCTCTCTTCCGCAGCCACGCCCGTATAAAGACAACGCCAAGCACGCAGACAAGTGCGGCAAACAGCACGAAAAGCAGGAGACGCACCGAATCCATCCACCCGGAGTCCGAGGACTCGCGGTCACGGTCGAGATCAGGCAGAAGTTTTTCCAGCCATTTCCCGACCTTTTCTATCCACTCTCCGATAGTCTCGGCAAGGTTTTTTAACATGTGTACAATCCAATCCATCAACCACGCCAGCGGTCCGCTCTTGTCATGTTTATCCTTTTGCAGTTTTTCCCGCGGCATGCGCCAGGCAAATTCCCGCCTGTTCAGCACCTCTTCTATGGACCGGTTTAACTCGTCCGCTGATACTGCTTGCTGGAGGAGAACCGTTGTCCGGTTGCCTTTAACCTTGTAATTGGTATTAAGAGCCTGGTGCATTGCCGGCGCATCAACAGGCT
>JAIWHJ010000107.1:0-6241 GCA_048629695.1 Promethearchaeota archaeon | reverse complement strand
TATATAGACTATCATTGATGTTTGGAGGTATTTATATGGTAAATCGAAGGAAACCTACCCACCCAGGAGAGGTGCTTAGGGAAGACGTAATCAAGCCTCTTGGTTTGACAGTTACTGAAGCGGCCAAGCACTTAGGTGTAACCCGAAAGACTTTATCAGCCCTGCTCAATTGTAAAGCATCTGTGAGCCCTGACATGGCGGTTAGAATAGCCAAAGCAACAAATACGTCATCCGAGAGCTGGATGTATATGCAAGCAAAGCTAAACTTGTGGAATGCGGAACAAAATCCAATTAAAGTGAAAGCATTCCAGACCATTGCAGCATAATGAGTAACATCCTCGTTTGCCTCCTGCTGATACTTTTGCTGTCAGCCTGTGCCCTTTTTAGCCCGACGGAATCCTGGCGCCGGACTATCAATCCGCCATCCCAATTCTCACTATATTCCGAACATCCCGACAACACGCGGCATTGGTGGAAAGATTTCAATAACGATGATCTGAATCGTCTGGTTGATGAAGCGATTAGTGAAAATTTTTCCATTAGGGAGGCGTGGACCCGGTTGGCTCAATCACATTATAGCGCAATAAAGGACGGCGCTGATAAGTACCCGCATCTCTTTTTTCAGGCTGATGGGGCTTATGTGGGAAAAAAATCCAAAGGCACGCCACGGACAAGCACGGAAGAATGGTTGCTGGGATTCTCAGCGAGTTATGAAATTGATCTTTGGGGGCGCGTGCGGGCTGAAAAAGAAAGTTCATTTGTCCTGGTCCAGGCAACTGAAGAAGATCTGAAAACGGCAATGATGACGGTTGCCGGACAAATTGCTGAAAACTGGATAAGCCTTATTTCGAAAAAAAAGCAACAGGAACTCTTTACCAAACAACTGGAACTGCAAAAAAAGCTTTTGGAATTGGTTAAAAAAAGGTTCTCTCTGGCAAAATCAACAGCCCTTGATATTTACCAGCAGCAACAGGCAATCGAAAAAATAGAAACAGCCCTGATCCCTTTAATCAGCCGTGAAGCGACCATTAAACGCCGCCTGGCGCTTCTTGCCGGCAAAGCATCCATTGAATATTTCAATTTTTTGGGGGAAGAGTTTCCGCAAATAGGCGAAACACCATCAGTCGGCCTGCCTGCTGATCTGATTGCCGCCAGGCCCGACATCCGCGCTGCTGGATTAAGGCTGAAATCAGCCCAGTGGGAAGTTGCGGCTGCAAAAGCCGACAGGCTGCCGGCATTAAAACTGACCGCTTCACACATCCTGTCAGCAGAAGAAATCGGTTCAATTTGTAACAATTGGCTTTTAAACCTGGCAGGCAACCTGGCAGGCCCGATCTTTGACGGCAATCGCAGGCAGGCGGAAGTTGCAAGAACCCGGGCAGTAGTAGATGAACGTATCGCCTTTTACACAAAAACGGTTTTTACCGCCATCAAGGAGGTTGAAGATGCCATGGCCGATGAAAATCAATATGCCGAAACAATCAATTCCTTAAAAAAACAACTCGAACTGTCGGAAAAAACCATGCGGGAGGCAAGAAGACGCTACCTGAACGGCAAAAGTGATTTTATGAATGTATTGCGGGAAGAATTTAACATCCTTCTGGTACGGCAGAATATTATTACAGCCGAAGAAGATATGATTATCGCAAGAATAAATCTTTATAAAGCGTTAGGCGGCGCCTGGGTCGACAGTTACGTTGAATAAGGGTTCATGGGTTCCAGGTTCACCGGTTCAACGCTTAAAGGCTTTTGTCAACCCTTGACCCCCTTAACCTCTGACCCCATTAAACCTTTCTCAAGGCTTACTATATGTCGGAAAACATACAAACCAATTATAAATATCCTCACAATATGGAGATCCCGAAGAGGTCATGGCGGCAGAGACTGATGGCTCTCGGCATTATCCTGATTATTTTGACAGCAGGAGTTGTTGTTGCAAAATACCTGATAAAAACTAAACCAACAGCCAGGCAAACGGTTCCTGCAAAAATGCGGACTCTGGTCACAACCCAAAAAATTTCGCCTGTTTCCACTCATGCAAAAATCAAGGCCCTTGGCATAATGATCCCGGCACAGGAAATTAATCTGCAGGCCAGGGTTTCCGGAAAGGTTGAATATCTGCATCCGGACTTTGTCCCTGGCGGCATAATTAAAAAGGGAGATATTGTGGTGCGTCTTGATGACACGGACTACAAATTAATCTTACAACACAAACAGAATCTCCTTGACCATGCAAAGGCCGATCTTCGCATTGAGGAAGGCAGCCAGATTCTGGCCGGCCAGGAATGGGAAATGATAAGCGCCGGAGATATGAATCTGGATAAGTCCAGTAAAGACCTGGCCTTAAGAAAACCACACCTGGCAAAAGTTCAGGCAGACATCAATATGGCTGAGACTGATTTAGAAAAGGCTCGAATCGATCTTGGAAGAACCGTTATTAAAGCCCCGTTTAATGCCATTGTCCGGGAAAAAAATACAGCCCTTGGCTCCCAGGTAACAGGTCAGTCATCAATCGCCGTATTGACCGGAATCGATACATTTTGGGCGGAAATATCTTTGCCGGTTGACATACTTGACTGGATTGTTTTGCCCCAGGATAACAATTCCGGCTCAACTGTTATGGTCTTTTCCAATTGCGATATTCCGTACAAAGGTTCTATTGTAAGGCTTATGCCTGATGTTGATGCGGATGGGCTGATGGCACGCATCCTCATTGATGTCAAAGATCCAATGGGTATAAAAACAAACAGAACGCCACTGCTTTTGGGCAGTTTCATCCAGGCGGAAATCAAAGGGAAAAAGCTGGAAAATGTCTTTCAGATCCCGCGCGCATCACTCCTGGATGATGATAAGGTCCTGACGGTTGCACCGGATGATTCTCTCCATATCCAGCCTGTCTCGGTTGTCTGGAAAAATACGAATTATGTATTTATTGACAAAGGATTGCAGCCAGGGGTTACTATTATTGTGTCAAATGTGCCGGCGCCTATAGAAGGTATGGAGCTGGACATTAATAATGGATACCGCCCTGAAGGTATGGAAGGTGATGAGCAAAAATAAAAAATCCGTCAAAGGCCCCATTGCCTGGATGGCCGGCAACTCGGTTGCAGCCAATCTTGTTATGCTTTTTCTCCTTATAGGAGGATTCTACTGGGGCACCCAGATCAAACAGGAGGTCTTTCCGGAATTCACCATGGACACGGTTGTGATCTCGGTTGTTTATCCCGGAGCCAGTCCTGAAGAAGTCGAGCAAAGTATTGTCCTGCCTATTGAAGAAGCTATACAGTCCGTGGACGGGATTCTTGAAATTACTTCTGTTGCCAATGAAGGCAGCGGCAAGGTTACTGTAGAAGCCGTGATTGATACTGATCTTCAGAGACTGGCAACCGATATCAAGAATGAAGTAGATAGAATAACCACCTTTCCAGAGGAAGCGGAAGAACTTCTGGTCACCATTCCTTTACGGAAAAGACAGGTGCTGTCTCTTGTCGTTTATGGCGATCAAAGCCGTAATGTGCTTCGTGAAATAACTGAAACGATCAGAGACCGGTTGCTGCAGGATAAAAAAATCACCCAGGTGGAACTGCGGGGAGAAAGGCCCCTGGAAATGAGTATTGAAATTTCCCAGGATAATCTTCGGCTGTACAACCTGAAACTCTCTGATGTAGCAGTTAAAATCAAAAACGCATCAATTGATCTCCCCGGCGGAAGCATAAAGACGAAAGGTGGAGAAATATTGGTGAGAATGAAAGAACGGCGTGATTATAAAACCGAATTTTCCTGTATTCCAATTATCACGGCTTCAAACGGTACGGTTGTCACTTTAGGTGAAATAGCCGATATTAAAGACAGCTTTGAAGAGACCGACCAGTTCCTGATTTATAATGAAAAACCCGCTTTGAGCATTGATGTCTTCAGAATCGGCGACCAGACGCCAATCACGGTTTCCGACGCAGTACACAAACATGTTAAAAGGTTGCGGAATACACTGCCTGAAGGAGTCTCGGTCGACACGGTCAATGATCGGTCTGAAAAATTCAAGCAGAGGATTGAACTCCTGGTCAAGAACGGATATTTCGGCCTGGTTTTAGTCTTTGTTCTTCTGGGACTTTTTTTAGAGGCCCGCCTTGCCTTCTGGGTCACAATGGGTATCCCCATCTCCTTTCTCGGCTCATTATTGTTTATCCCCCTGTTCGGGATCAGCATCAATATGGTGTCGCTTTTTGCCTTTATCATTTCTCTCGGGATTGTTGTTGATGACACCATTGTTATCGGTGAAAATGTTTACAGTTACAAACAGCAGGGCTACACTTCTTTAGAAGCCGCGATCAAAGGGACAAAGGAAATAGCCGTGCCTGTCACCTTCAGCATCATTACCAATATTGTGACTTTTCTGCCGCTTTACTTTGTGCCGGGGACAATGGGCAAAATTTTCAGCAATATCCCGGTTGTTGTCATTTCCGTCTTTGTCATCTCTCTTTTTGAAGCGCTTTTTATTCTTCCCGCCCATTTGAGCAGCCAAAAGGAATATAGAAGCGGTATTATGTATTTTATTGGACGTCAGCAGCAGAAATTCTCCAATGGTTTTTCTATGTTTGTGAAAAACGTATATGGTCCTTTTCTTAAATTTTCACTGAGATACAGGTATGTGAGTGTTACCGTCGGCATAGTCATCCTTTTAATAACCGTGGCTTATGTCAAAAGCGGCCGCATGGGAATGATCATGTTTCCGAAAACCGAATCTGATTTTTCTTACGCTACCGTGACATTGCCTGTAGGGGCGCCGGTTGAGGAGACCATTAAGGTACATAACAGGATCATGGCATCAGCCAATAAGTTGATTGATAAAATCGGCCGGCAGGAACAGGTGGATGGAATTTTGTCATATATCGACAAAAACACGATGTGGATCCAGGTCTATATGACGCCTCCGGATCTACGGCTGATGCAGACAGCCGAGTTTACCCAAAAATGGCGTAAGATGACCGGCAACATTGCGGGTATTGAAACCATGAAATTTCAATCGGATTTCGGCGGCCCCGGATCAGGCGCCGCCTTGACCGTGGAATTGCGGCATAGAGATACAAAAGAACTCAAAAAGGCAAGCGCCGAACTGGCAAAGGCATTAAGGTTTTTTTCGATTGTTTTTGATATTGATGATGGATTTACGCCAGGCAAAGACCAGTTTGATTTTAAACTGAAACCCGCCGGCTATCAGCTTGGACTGAATCCAATGGATGTGGCAAGACAGATTCGCAGCGCTTATTACGGCAGTGAAGCGCTCAGGCAACAAAGGGGCAGAAATGAAATCAAAATCATGGTCAGAAATCCCGAGCATGAAAGAAGGGGTGAGTATTATCTGGAAGAGATGCTGATAACCACATCAAAAGGCGTTAAAGTGCCGCTCAGAGAGGTTGTGGAAATACAAAGGGGTAAGGCGTTTACCAGCATAGACCGTCGTAACGGCAGACGTGTTGTAAGTGTAACAGCGGATGTGTCGCCGCGAAAACAGACAGACATGGTTCTTGATGCCGTAAAAAAAGATACCCTGCCGCTCTTGAAGGAAAAATATCCCGGCTTAACCTATAGTTTTGAAGGCAGACAATCCGACAGAAAAGAAAGCATGCTGGCCCTTGGCAAAGGGATGATTATAGCCATGATGATCGTGTACGTGCTTCTGGCGATTATCTTCAGAAGCTATCTTCAATCGGCAATCATTATGATCAGTATCCCGTTCGGCATTGTCGGCGCCATTATCGGGCATCTTATTATGGGATACAGCTTGAGCATCCTCAGCATGTTCGGTATAGTCGCCCTTTCCGGCGTTGTAGTAAATGATTCGCTGATACTGATCGATTTTGCCAACAAACGGATACAGGAAGGATTTACCCATTTTTCCGCTATCCTCAATGCCGGTATTCAACGTTTCCGCCCGATCATTCTCACCACCCTGACCACCTTCTTCGGTTTAACGCCCATGATCTTTGAGACTTCAAGACAGGCCAAATTCCTAATCCCAATGGCAATTTCTCTCGGTTTCGGCATCCTCTTTTCATCCTTTATTATCCTGGTTATGGTCCCTGCCCTCTATATTATCCTGGAAGATATAAAAAGCGGTTTTAAGAGAGTGTTTCTTTAATGTAAGGGATTCGGGGTTCAGGGTTCAACGGTTTAAAGGTTCAGACGTCCATAAAATAATCGTAAGTTCTAACTGCTTTCAAACGAGACCAAGACTGATCGT
>JAIWHJ010000106.1:0-6252 GCA_048629695.1 Promethearchaeota archaeon | reverse complement strand
GTTGCGGTAAATCATGCGCAAACTGTAGCATATAATATTTTGGGTATGAAAAGGGAATATGAAAAACAGGTAAACATGAATTCTTTAAAAAAATTGAGTTTTAAACTCATAGTCGTTGGAAAACTGGAAGGAGAAGAAATTAAGTATAAAACCGAAAATGTTTTGCGCAAAATATATATAAAAGATGATAAAATAATGGGATTTGTGTTATTGGAAGATATATCTAATGCAGGAGTTTATTTATCTCTTTTTACTAAAAGAGTTAATGTTTCAAAATTTAAAGATAAACTTTTATCAAAATATTTTTATCCAGGAATATTGATGACTCAAATTTTCTAAAGCTATAAAACATTGATTCAGAGGCCGGGCATATTACAGAGAAAAAGAAAAATTGTTATGCCCATGGAATTGAGCGAGACAAAACTACAAGGTGAACTATTACTGATGTGTTGAATTTTAAAAAATAATTTTCCTGATAAGATTTGCAAGTTTTTTCGAGTTATGCCTTACTATGCCTCCTGAAATATCGAGGATATCGGAAGCGTAAAGCCGGCGGTTTTCCAACCATTTGTCATTACCATTAATTTCAACAAACTCCGCTTTTTGTTCCCTGTATCGCTCAAGAAGTTTTTCCTCCGGCTTTCCCGTGTTATAGATTACGCCATCAACCGGTCGATTGATGCACTCCTCAAGCTTACTCACAAAATCGCGCCCAGTGAAATTATTGGTCTCGCCGAATTTTGTCATGATGTTTACGCAATACAAGACTGATGCCCCGGTATTCTGGATCGCCTCCTTGACGCCCGGAACAACGAGATTTGGTAGGATACTGGTAAAAAGATCTCCCGGCCCGATAATGATGTAATTCGAATCATGGACGGCTTCAATTACCGGCGGATATACTGATATGGAATCGCTGTAGTGGGGGACCAGAAAGACATCCCTTATCTTTTCGCGCTGCGTGCCCTGGGGGATGTCAATGGCGGTTTGTCCGTAAATTCGGGTACCGTCCGTCAACTCGGCAACAAGCGTTGCCCTGTCAACGGTAACGGGCAGGATAGTGCCGCAGACATCTAAAATTTCGGCAAGGGCCTGAACAGCGGAGGGAAAGCTGCCCGTATACTGAGAAAGCATGGTAAGGAGCATGTTGCCGGCATTATGCCCCAAAAGGCGTCTGTCGTTGACAAAGCGTTTAAGTAAAATGTTTCGGGCTATCTCCTGATAGGGAGAAAGAGCAAGGATACACTTCAGAGCATCACCAGGGGGAAGTATCCCGAGTTCATTGCGTAACCTGCCTGTGCTGCCTCCGCTGTCAACCATTGAAACCACCGCCGTGATTTCAACGTCCTCCAGGTCTTTAAGGCCTGACAGCAGGGCGAACTGCCCGCTTCCACCGCCGATTGTGACAACTTTCTGTTTTTGATGTTTCATAGTTTCCTTGTGATATAAGCCCCGAATTAATGTCATTCCTTACAGGTTTTTTTCAATGCCAAGGATAAGTCTTTCAAGTTCCAGTAAACTGTCAATCGTATAAGAGGGTTTCATTAATGTCATGATCTCTTTTTTGGAATAATTTTTCATAAAAAAAGTCTTCATTGCTTCTGATTTAAAGGCGTTTTCAAAGGCCCCTTCAGGGGTTTCATTTGAATGTTGTCCTCTATTTATTTTTACCGTAATCATCCCAAGTCTATTTGCCCCGAAAATGTCCTCCCAATAACGATCTCCGACCATGAGGGCACAGGGAAATTGATAGCCGATGTCTTTTTGCGACTGAAGCCAAAGATATGGAAAAGGCTTGGCCTTTATTTTGTCATTTGTAGAATAAAAGTAGTGCCCCTGGACCTTCAGCTCTTCATCGTATTTGGAGAAAAAGTGGCTCAAGCCCAACCTGACGATCTTGCCCGCCTGCTTCAAGGGTGGGCCATTGGAAATGATAGCCAGAGGATATTTTTTGTACAAGACACTTAGGGCAAGATTGGTTTCAGGAGCGCTGGTCATGGTCCCGATTTTACAATCCCAGTATTTCTCTATACCCGCGGCAATAATCAGAGGATCATATTTCTTATTGAAATAAAAACATAATTCATTGAAATGATTTTTTGCATTTGAATTAAGAAAGCGAATTTCAATAAGCTTTTGCAATGCCTCATCAAGGCCTGCTTTCAGCCCTGTTTGCATCATTGCCTTGACAGACATACGAAGGGCTGTTTCCAGGAACTCGGAAGGGATATAAAGAACTGAGTCAAGATCGAAATTGATACATTCTATTTTTCTTTTCATTAGCAATAATTCTATGAAAGGTCTTGAATTTTCGTTTTTTTACGACCAAGCGCCTTTTTATTGGCAATTAATTGCCGTCCAACGATTTTATCCACAACATAGATCATATTGCCGCCTTTTTCTGCATATTTCTGTCCGTAGGAAATTGGGATTTCCGGGGTCAGGTCTCCAAGCAGGGACTCGGCGATCGGTTCGATCTTTCGTTTGCCGCTGGCAAGAAGGACCACGGTCCTTGCCTGGTAGATCAGTTCGGCTCCCATGCTGATGGCGTACCGGGGTGATTCCTTCTTCGAACAAAAATGGCCGTCAGCTACGGCATTGAGCACCGTGTTATCATCCAGTTTAATAAGCAGGACTTTGCTGCCTTTAAAGGGAATGCCCGATTCGTGGAATCCCACATGGCCGTGACCGCCAACGCCGATGACCTGTAAATCAATGCCGCCGGCCTTTTTGATTTGCCGCGCATAGCCATCCAGTATTGTCTTTCGGATCCAGGCAAGATATTCAGAAGAGGCGCCTGAGATGACGATCGCCCTGCCAGCGTCGCTGCCTGCTTCCCGCCAGGCCTCCGGATGGTCCTTCAACTCCCGCATCAATCTCTTTTGGTCGATCAGAGAACCGCAGGGCACATTAGCTTCAACGAACTTATCCTTAAGAAGGCCAAAAAATTCCTGTATCATAAAGTAACAATAGCTTTCGGGGTGCATAACCCGTTCTTGTGGGTTTTTCCCGGGGAGTCCCACATATTCATCCAGATTAAAACTGCGTATGCGGGCGCTGTCAAACTCACCGGACTTGGCTGCTTTTACCAGTCGCTTGTACATACCGGTCGGAGAGCTTCCAGTTGCCAGCCCAAGCACATATTCCTTTTTTTTACGCAGGGTTTGAATGATATCTTTCCTGACAATATCTGCCGCAACTTTGCTCATATGTTCGTAATTTCTTGTCACCAAAACTTTGATTGACATTCATTATCTCCTTGTTAGAACTAAAGATGATATATAGCGAAGCCTCGCCATATTAATGATCAACCGATGGCGGTCTTTACCGCTTCAGCTATCTGTTTGCAGCATTTTTCGGTAATATCATCGCTCTGCCCCTCGACCATGACCCTGCACATGTTCTGTGTGCCGGAATAGCGAACCAGTACACGACCCTGGTCCCCCAGTTCAGTTTCAACCTGGCTGATCGCCTCGACTACCTGTGGCAATGTGGATATTTCCGGTTTGCTCTTGACGTCAACATTTATGAGCGCCTGGGGGTAAACGTCCATCATGGCGGCCAGCTCGGAAAGGGGTTTCCCTTCCTTTATCATGGCGGCGACTAATTGCATGGCCGTGAGTACGCCGTCTCCTGTAGTGTGGTGGTCTAAGAAAATCATGTGACCCGACTCTTCTCCCCCGATCACCGCTCCCATCTTTTGCATATCTTCCAAAACATAACGATCCCCCACCTTGGAGGCATGGTAATTGAAACCATATTTTTTACAGGCAAGGGTGAGGCCGAGATTGCTCATCACGGTGCTTACAAGAAGGTCGTTACTTAATCTGCCCTCGTCTTTAAGTACTTTGGCGCAAATAATAAGGATCTGATCACCGGTAATAGTACGGCCTTTTTCATCCACGGCGATCAGGCGGTCACCGTCACCATCAAAGGCGAGACCAATGTTTGCGCCGGTTTCCACCACCAATTTTTCAAGGCTCCGGGTATGCTGGGATCCGCAATTGTCGTTGATGTTGAGGCCGTCAGGATTATTATGGATGACCGTAACATCGGCTCCCAGTTCTGTAAACGCGGCTGGTCCCACCTTGTAGGTGGCGCCATTAGCCGTATCAATGACGATCTTCATACTTTCCATTGAAAGATGCCGGGGAAAGGTGTTTTTAAGAAATACGATGTACCGGCCTGGGGCATCTTCCATGCGGTAAGAGCGACCCATATCTTTAGCAGACGGCACCATTTCAGGTAGTTTACCGTTTAGCATGAGGTCTTCTATCTCCTCTTCCTGTTCGTCGGAGAGTTTGAAACCGCTGCCGGAAAATATCTTTACGCCGTTATCCTGAAAAGGGTTATGTGACGCAGAAATGACGATACCTGCATCAGCACGCATGCTTTCAGCAATAAAAGCGATACCGGGAGTGGGAAGTACGCGGACAAGATAAGAGATGCCTCCCATCGAACTGATGCCCGCTTCGAGCGAGCTCTCCAGCATATACCCGGAAATGCGGGTGTCCTTGCCGATGATCACCCGGGTCTTATGTCCGGGTTTCTTGAATATTTTGGCCACTGCCTGACCAACAGAAAATGCGACCCCCGCATCCATCGGATAACGGTTGGCCTCTCCTCTGATTCCGTCTGTGCCGAATAGTTTGCCCATAGATTATTCCTCCTTGTTGGGGATGTTAGCGGCTATTTTTCTAAAAATGCCTAATAATGGTAGTATCTCTTTTGTCCGAAGGCAAAGCTCATTGATTATTCTGTCAAGCCAGTGCGTGCCCTGCTGCGATATCGACCCGGCAAGGCTTTGAACAACATCTATATAATTTCCTCCATGGTCTTTGCTGTGGGCATGAAACCCGTCAAGGAAACGGTTGCGAATGTCCACACCCGTCCTGGATATGATTTCGGAGTTGAAGAGTTCAGCAACTTGCGTGATGTTATTGCAAAACTCCCGTTTACCCGATGTTGACGTGCCCGATTCTTTTTTCCCAAGGGATCCGGCTATGTTGTTCGCCATGGCTGTGAGCCTCTTGATACGTTCCTCTTTAGCCAATATTATTTTGTCGAGCGCTCCGCTATAAATAAGCTCGCCGAACTCTTGCCTGCGGAAAAACGGATGTCTTACATGAATATACCATTGTTCCAATGCCATGAGATTTGCCAGATAGATTATATTGTTTTCCACCACGCGGGAAATACGCGGGTATGACCTGGGAATGAAGTCGACAATTTTTCCTCGGTGGGTTTTCCCGATTATTAATTTGTTGTCCCTGGTTACATCACTTCTAAGAATTGTGCCTGCGGCCACTATGTTGCCGTAACCCATCCGCACAGGCCCTACCATGCCTCCCTGACCGCCAAGGAAAATGGGTGGCTGGTTGAGCATAACGCCCCTCGGGACATCACCTATGAGGGAGGCGGTGGTTTTATCGCTGTCAGGAGTAAAATTGAAATGGATGTATGCGCTGCCCACTTCGCTGTGGTCTTTACGGCTGGTTCCACCCGCCATGAGACAATCACAAAAGTTGATCAGACTGCCGAGGGTTACGAACGGAAATAGGATTGTCTGTTTTAGCCCCACGCAGTGGGCACCGTTGGCCTGTTCCTCTAAGATGCATCCGTCACGTACGTGTGCGCCAGAGGTCATATTGGCCTTCTCCAGGAAAACCGCCTTTTTGAAATACCCCGCCTTGAGTTCAACGTTGGGGCCGAGTTGACAGTTCTCGATTGTTACAGGACCTTCATAGCCGATCCGTGCTCCCCCTGAGATGACCATTTCCTCGCCATAGATGCGGCATCCCGGATAAATTTTGACCCCGTTGCCCGATATATTATCTATTTTCACCTCATCGCCAATGTCGAGAGTCAATGGATTGGGGATTTCTACTCCTTTTTCGAGTAACTGGATAATCTTATCATTTGACCTTGGTTTTAATTCCACCCCTCCCTCCTCTGGAGCAAATGCCGGCCTCACATAAACAAACTGTCATTTGCTCTATTATATTTACTGTAACCGTTCACGGGTTCAAAGGTTGCATTCTCATCACCATACGTCATTTTGTAAACGTTTTGTACGGGAAAACCGACCGCTTCCACATCCCCACAAACCTGCCCGCCATTGCCGACCTCTTGGGATATGCCCGTTCCGTACATGACAGGCGAGGCAGGCGGGTCTGGAACATGGTATTTGGCAATTATGTGGCAAAACCAGCATTTTTTACGAGGACTTCGGGTCTTCAATTTTGTCCCTGT
>JAIWHJ010000105.1:0-6270 GCA_048629695.1 Promethearchaeota archaeon | reverse complement strand
CTGCGGGAGTTACTGGTTAGGGTGTCAGGCTATACGGCATATTTCAAGGATTTGAATCCGCAGATGCAGAAGGAAATCATTGAACGGACCGAATATGACCTCAATAACGGGCAGATGAAATCCTTTCAGCCGTTTCAGTTGCCTACCTCTGAAAGCAGCCTTGACTTGTCGTGGCTTGATAATATTCCGGGAAGCGACCAGCTTACGGATAAACTCCTTGAACTGCTGCTCAGGGGTATGGATTTTTGTTTCTGGTTTTCCAGGGGATATCGAAAAAATATTAAAAATTTCAAGGGGCGCTATCTGTTCATGACCAAGGGGGGTGATGTTGCGGTCTCAGCCCTGTTTGAAAATGGCAATATGAGTGTTCGGGAAGACAGCATCCCGGACTGGGATGTTAAAGTCACTTTTTCAGATGAAGTGGCCCTGCTTGACTTTCTATTTTCCAGGGACCAGGATATTCTCAATTCACTGCTTGAAAATAAGGTGGAAATTGAAGGCAATTTAACCTATATCTATCGGTTCGGATTCCTGGCAAGAGATCTTCAGAACAGGATTATGGGACGTAGCCTATTGAGCAATTGAGCTGTTGAGCTGTTAAGGCTTAATAGCTCAACAGCTCATCAGCTAATCAATAGCTTACCCGTAGGGCAACAATAATGAGCGAAATTCCACTGATAGTTGATGTTAAAAGGTACAGCCTGGAGGATGGGCCTGGTATTCGCAGTGTGGTCTTTTTCAAGGGGTGTCCTCTTCGCTGTGTATTCTGCCACAATCCGGAAACCCAGGCACCGGGACCCGAGATTGTTTTTTCTACTGAAGAGTGCATTTTATGCGGCGCGTGCGCCCGAATTTGCCCCAATAATGCCATTTCCCTGGAATCAGAGGGAAGAATCGACAGAACAAAGTGCGATAATTGCGGGAAGTGCGTTCAGGTCTGTCCAGGAAAGGGGCTGCGCCTGGCAGGCGCTTCATATCAGGTTGAAGAGCTTTTAGAACTACTGCTTCGTGATCGCGCGTTTTACCGCCATTCACAGGGCGGTGTTACGCTTTCAGGCGGTGAATGCACTCTTTATCCTGATTATCTGGAGGCCCTGCTTAAACATCTCAAGCCCTTCAAAATTCATGTGGTCCTGGAAACATCCGGTTTTTTCTCTTATGAAATTTTCAAACAAAAGGTCCTTCCCTATCTGGATATGATTTATTATGACCTTAAAATCGCCGACCCAAAGGCCCACAAACATTTTACCGGGCACTCAAATAAGAGGATAATAGAAAATCTTTCACGCCTTGTGCAGGAAACCGGGGTGAAGGTCATTCCCAGAATCCCCTTGATTCCATCAATTACAGCCACCAGGGAAAATCTTGAGGGAATTGCCCGAATCCTTAAAAAAATGGGGCTATCTAATGCCGTACTTTTGCCGTATAATCCCATGGGAATTAGTAAATACAAGATGATAGGCAGGCCCGAACCCCTGATCCAGGAGCGATTCATGTCCCGTGAGGAGGAAAAGGAATTAAAAAGGTTGTTTTACCAAATGATGGCCCAACCAAATCAGTAAATATTCGGCTTGATGCCGGAAAATAGCTAGCAACCAATCATTCACACTCAGCCTGACTGGAGGGAAAAAATGTCCGACAAAAAAATGACCTTGTTTGTATCCGATATACACATGGGTCCGGGAGAAAAATGGGACTGGTTCGACGCTGCAAAGGAAGGGCCGAAGTTAATAAAATTCTTTGAATATGTTGCAAAGCGTTATTCAACCCGGCGGGATATCAAGGAGATCGTATTACTGGGCGATGTCTTTGATCTGTGGGTATGCCCGCATGACAAAACACCTCATACCTTTTCAGACATTTGTAATAACCAGAATATGGTTATTGACTCGATAAAAAAAATGGCCGCAAAAGTCCCTGTTCTTTATGTGAACGGCAATCACGACTACCAGGTCGGGGCTGATGATATTAAAAACGCCTTTGACGGCAGGGTCAAATACCTGGGCCAGAGATACCAGCGTGGAAATATCCTGGCAGTTCACGGGCATCAGCATGCGCTTTTCAATCGTCCTGATCCTAAAAACGGCGGCCCGAGTCTCCGCATTCCTCTGGGTTATTACATAACAAGGATGTATACGACTCTTGGCAAGAGCAGGAAGTCCAAGGCCAATCTCATATTTCAGGTAATCGATGAATCGTTTCAGGTTCTGGGACCGGAAAAACTGCCCGAGTCCGTGCTCGATGCCTTAAAGGATGCGATTCTGTGCAGCATGAACGTGGATGTACAAACATTTAACATGGGTCACATCTGCCGGGAACAGAGTTTTAACGATGTAAGAGACCGATATCAAAATCTGTATGATGACTGGCTCAAGGCAGTAGGCTTCTGGCAGAGCGTTCAGATGATCATGTGCGAAATGAACCGGCTGGGTACAATTGCCGATCAGTTATGCCGCGATGGGATTGAAATAGTAGTCATGGGCCATTCGCATGACACCAAAATGGACAAAGACCATCTGATCGGAAGGGATCGAATTTATGCCAATTGCGGGTACTGGTGCGGTTTTGACGAAGATGAGAGTGGGAAAGATAATGCTCATTTCGTACAGACCGATGGAGAAAAAGTAGAGTTATGCTCCTTCAGGCAGGGGAAGAGCAAAAAAGAGAAAATTTTGAAATTGTAGTCGGTTTGTAAGTGGTTACGGTTTCAGGGGGTTCAAACATTCAGGGGTTCACCGAATGAACGGTGAACCCCTGAATGTTGATATAATTGGTTTAATCTCAAATTTTTAAAGATGAACAACAGGAGATTGTTACATGAAAGGAATTATCCTGGCAGGAGGGTCCGGGACCAGGCTTTTTCCAATGACCAGGGTTGTCAGTAAGCAGCTTTTGCCTATATATGACAAACCTATGATCTATTATCCACTGTCCGTGCTTATGCTTTCGACCATTCGGGAAATCCTGGTCATCTCAACTCCGCAAGACCTGCCCCTTTTCAAAGGATTATTCGGGGACGGAAGCCGTTTGGGACTTAACATTTCCTATGCTGAGCAACCCAGGCCGGAGGGCCTTGCACAGGCATTTATAATTGGAAAAGAGCATATAGGAAATGATACGGTAGCATTGATCCTGGGAGACAACATTTTTTACGGTCACAATGTCTCCGGTATATTGAAAAAAAGCGCGCAGCTTGATACGGGCGGGTTGATATTCGGCTACCCTGTCAAAGATCCGGAGCGTTACGGTGTTGTGGAATTCGATGATAAAGGAAATGTTATCAATATCGAGGAAAAGCCCGAAAAGCCCAAATCAAAGTATGCTGTTCCGGGACTCTATTTTTATGATAATGACGTGGTGAGCATTGCGGAAAACATCAAGCCGTCAGCGCGCGGGGAACTTGAGATCACGGAAATAAACAACGAGTATCTGAAAAGGGGTAATCTGCGAGTCGAACTTCTGGGACGAGGTTTCTGCTGGCTGGACACGGGCACGCCTGTCTCTCTTCAGCAGGCAGCCAGTTACGTTCAGACCATCCAGGATCGTCAGGGAATGAAGATTGCCTGTGTGGAGGAAATCGCCTTCCGTTTAAACTATATCAACCGGGACCAGCTTGCATCCCTTGCAAATGAAATGATTAAAAACGAATACGGCCGGTATCTGATGGAACTAGTGGAAGAGGATAGTTAGAATGGAACTAAAATCAGAAATTATTCATCCCGGCTTTATTTTGATCAAACCACGTGTATTTGCTGATTCACGTGGTTTTTTTCTGGAAACCCACAGTCAGCGCAAATATGAGACAGCGGGAATATCAAAGGTTTTTGTCCAGGACAACCAGTCACATTCGATACGCGGCGCGGTCCGGGGAATGCATTACCAACTGCATCATCCCCAGGCCAAGCTGATCTACGTGGCTAATGGGGAGATATTTGACGCAGTAGTTGATATACGCCTTGGTTCGCCGACATTCGGTCAATGGGGCGGGGTCATTCTATCTTCTTTAAACAAAAGACAGGTTTTTGTGCCTGAGGGCTTTGCCCATGGATTCTGCGTGACAAGTGATACGGCTGACGTGATTTACAAATGCTCTGATCTCTATCAGCCGGGCGACGAATACGGAATCCTGTGGAATGATTCGTCAGTCGGAATCAACTGGCCTCTGCCGGGTGATCCGATTCTTTCTGAAAAGGACGCCCAAAACCCCAGGCTTGAAGATATGCCTCAAGATCTGCTGCCGAAGTATTGATGCCGGCGGCGGCGTAAAAAGTCCCAACATCTTGTAATAGTTAACATCTGGACGAAAAATTTTTAAAACTTTTCGTCATGCAAACTAACACAAGGAATAAGACCATGATATTAAACCTGCAACAAAAGGAAAATCTGAAAAAAGAACTGACCGCCTGTTTGCGGGAAGAGCCGGAGATTGTCAGAATTGTTATATTCGGCTCATTTTTAACAACAGACTCCCCCCATGACCTTGATGTGGCGGTCTTTCAAAGCAGTACGGAGCCGTACTTGCCTCTTGCTATGAAATACCGACGTAAGACCCGGTCTATTGCCCGGAAAATCCCGCTTGATATTATTCCGTTGCGGCCATGCGTTGCTGATAACACAATGCTTGACGATATAAGCCATGGAGAGGTGATATATGAAAGATGAAACCTGTTCCTGGATTTCTTATGCGTCGGAAAATTTGGTTTCCGCCAAGATGCTTCTGGAAAGAAATCTGCTTAATCCATGTTTGCAGAATATTCAGCAAAGTGTAGAAAAATACCTGAAAGCCTTTTTGATTGAAAATGGGAAAAAACTCCGAAGAACTCATAGTATCAATGAATTGGTCAAAATGGTGGCAGACTGTCATATTCAAACCGGACTTTCTGAAGAAGATTGCGACCTGCTTGATGCCATCTATCTCCCTTCCAAATATCCGTTGGGCAGCGCCTTACCTGATTTTGAACCGGATGTTGATCTTTGCCGCCGTTGTCTTGCCCTGGCTGTTAAGGTTGAAAAAAAAGTGCAAAAGATGATCGGATAGTGAAAAATTTTTCCTTTGAAAGATGAAACCAGGAGATGAAAAAAATACTTATTACAGGTGGAAGCGGCCAACTTGGGCGCGAATGTGCGGATCTGTTTGCAAAACGGTTTAATGTTGTTTCACTTTCTTCAAAAGAACTGGACATTACTGATCCGGATTCCGTTATAACCGTATTTGAGTCAAACCGGCCGGACATTGTCATAAATTGCGCTGCATTCACTAACGTGGATATGTGTGAGACCAGGAGAAACCAGGCATGGGAAGTGAATGCAAACGGGCCGGGGAACCTTGCCCGTGCGGCAAAAAAGATTGGCGCAAAGCTTGTTCACATCTCGACCGACTATGTGTTTAATGGACAAAAGCCTGTGCCGGACGCCTATGTTGAAAGCGATGAGACCGGCCCTGTTTCCTGGTACGGCAAAACAAAGCTGGCAGGCGAACAGGCGGTGACGGAAACCATCCAAGATCATCTTATTATAAGGACTGCATGGCTCTACTCTATTCACGGCGGGAATTTTTTAAAGACCATGCTCAGGACGGCCCTTAAAAACCCTGGAAAGGAAATCCGTGTGGTAAACGATCAATTCGGATCCATGACATGGGCCTACAGGCTGGCCCTTCAGATTGAAAGGCTTATTGACAAAGGGGTTCAAGGCATATGCCACGCATCGGCGGAAGGATACGGCACATGGTATGAAGTTGCAGGCCGTTTTGTCCGGACAATGGGAGTCGATTCCCGGTTTGTGCCCTGTGACACGGAAGAATACCCGACTCCTGCTCACAGACCGAGAAATTCGATTCTTGAAAATCAAAAAATGAAAAAGGAATCCGTCTGTATAATGGAGGAGTGGAAAAAGGATATTGAACTCTTTGCAAACAGGTTCCGCGATCAACTGCTAAAGGAGGCGACATGGCCTTGAAAAATCTGCTTATAACCGGCGGCTGCGGTTTTATCGGGACCAATTTGATCAGATATCTGCTTGAGGAATCGTCCTTTTCCGGCCGGATCATCAATGTTGACAAGCTGACCTATGCCGGCAACCTTCAAAACCTTGCCGATATCCGGAAAAAATTTTCAGACAGGTATCTCTTTATCAAGGCCGATATCTGTGACAGCGGCCGTATGATTGATATTTTTTCTGAACACCAAATAGACGGTGTATGTCATCTGGCGGCTGAATCTCATGTGGACCGATCCATTTCAGGACCGGATGAATTTATAAAAACCAATA
>JAIWHJ010000104.1:0-6270 GCA_048629695.1 Promethearchaeota archaeon | reverse complement strand
CATTGTGATTATACCCGCACATGGCCTGAAGATGGGATGGGAGATGGGTAAGTTATTTATTTCCACATCCCTTATTTCGGCACCATCCCTTAGCCCATTATAATCAATGTTGCCAACGAATAACGGGATGCTTAATGTTATTCTGTTGAAGTTATTGTTATTATATGGATAGAGATACAATCGCATTTTTTTTGGAGTTTAAGAATGGATTATTACAATGTTCTGGGCGTGTCAAAAGGCGCTTCAGGTACTGAGATAAAAAAGGCCTATCGCAAGTTAGCCCTCAAGTACCATCCGGATCAGAACCAGGGTGACAAGCAGGCGGAAGAAAAGTTCAAAGAGGTCAACGAGGCATATGCGGTCTTGTCCGACACGGAGAAACGTCGTGAGTTCGACACGTTTGGTGAAGCTGGTTTTCAGCAGCGTTTCAGCCGGGAAGACATTTTTCGGAATACTGATATGGGATCGATTTTCAGGGAGTTCGGGATTAATTTTGGCGGCGGCGGAATGGGCGGTTTTAAACGGGCCGGGGCAGGAGGGAGTCCTTTTGATGCGTTTTTTAAGCAGACCGGGGGGATGAAAGGCGGACCCCAGGGATTCCAGTCCGGCTTTGGCGGTAGAGGCTGTCGCACTACCCAGCTTGTTAAGGGCAGTGATCTCATCATGGATTTGCCGGTCTCATTAAATGAGGTGTTGACCGGCGGGTCAAAAACTATTGTGCTTGGACGCGGGCCGGACGCGGAAAAGGTTTCCGTCAAGATCCCGATAGGTATCAGGGCCGGAAAAAAATTGAGGATTACGGGAAAAGGTTCCCCCTCTTCCATGGGTGGTGGAGCGCCCGGCGATCTCTATCTGCGCATAACAATGCAGTATCACCCCGATTTTACGAGGGATGAAAACAACCTTGTAACGGAAAAAGAGATCCCGTACAGTTCAGCGGTACTGGGAACCGAAATCTCCATCACAAACCTGGAACAAAAGCAACTGAAAGTCAAGGTGCCTGCCGGTATCCACTCGCACAGCAAACTGCGTCTCAAGGGACACGGTATACCCTCCGGGCCCGGCGGCTCAAGGGGCGACATCATTGTCAATATCTCAGTCACAGTGCCGAAAAAATTAAGCAAAAAACAGGAAAGCCTGATTAAAAAACTGGCAGAGGCAGGGCTTTAGGGGGCGCCAAAAAAATGCTAAGTTATTTATTCCCACATCCCTTAGCCCTTTGGTCCGTAAGACTGAAATCGTTTTCACAGGGGTCAAGGGGTGAAAAAATGATCTAATCCTGAATCCCGACTTCTGAAACCTGCAAACGTATTTTCCCATCATCTATAATTACTCATATCTCAAATTATACAAAACTTCATTTTGCAAATACGTTATTATTGACTTTTCGTTCAGACACTAATTAAATAGTCAATGGTGCATGGAATGCACCCTGCCGGGTTGCCGGACTTCAACATCGACGCGTCCGATAATTCAGCATCGTTCAACAATGTAGGGTGCGTTTTACGCACCATTTCAACTGAAAATAGTCCAAGACCTTTAAAAAATTCCAGTTTATCTGGGTTAGGCAATTATTTCAATGTTTGTTGAGGACTAAATGGCAAAGCATAAAAAGCTTCTTGCGCATATGGGTGCAATACAAAAAAGTTTCTCTGGAATTGGTGGGTTTCTGTTATGTATCATGGGCTTGGTAAATTCATTATCCTTTGGAAGTGGTTGTTTACGAAACAGGTGACATCTGCGGCGATTGATATCACGGGCAGGTGTAATCTCAGGTGTCTGCACTGCTATTGGTGGGAACAGGACCACCCTGGGGAACTGAGCGATCAGGAGATGATAGATTTCATGAAAAGCCTCAGGGCAAAGGGGCTGAGAGCAGCGATTCTATATGGGGGGGAACCTACGCTCCGCCTGAATGTCTGCCGGGCTGCCACTGAAATTTTTGATGCAACACTGATATTTACAAACGGGACCAACGGCATGCCTGCCATTGAAAATGGCCAGTGGGTCGTATCTCTTGACGGTGACAGAGAGGCAAATGATCTGATCCGGGGAGATGGCGTCTATGATCTCGTGGTAGAAAACCTGAAAAAAGCCCCCAACCCCCCGATTGTCCATATGACTATATCCCGGTTGAACCAGGAAAGCATTGATGATTTTGTGAAAGCAATGATAGTGCTTCCCATCAGGAAAATCGGGTTTTCCTTTTTCACTCCCTCTCGAGGGTCGGACAGCTCCAGGTTTTTCATACCTCTTGCGGATCGTGACAATCTCGTGGCCCACCTTCTGGTTTTGCGGGAGAAATACGGGGAAAAAATTGGTTTCACGCCTGCCATGGCCCGTCAATTGCTCACCAGCGGCGCTTTTTTCAAATGGAACAGCTATTCCTCCTGTCCGGTCAGCAAAAGAGTCCGGTGTTTCAAGTCAGACGGCAAGCCCAAGGCCTGCACCTACGGCAATGACGCAGACTGTACAAGATGCGGATGCGCCGCGGTCGTGGCGTATCGAGGCGCTTTTTCTCCCCCTAATTACCAGACCATCAAACTGATATCCGACCTTATGGCATGAATAATGAATAAATCAAAACAGATCCCACGTGATCCTGTTTGGTACCCGTTTACGCAGATGCAGGAATTCTTAGATGAATCCCCTCTGTCGATTGCTTCTGCCGGTGGATGCCGGCTTACAGATGAACAGGGTAACACGTACGTGGATGGCGTCTCCTCCCTGTGGGCAAATATTCATGGTCATCGGCATCCGCGGATCGACGCGGCTGTACGTGAACAATTGAGCCGTGTCGCCCATTCCACAATGCTTGGGCTTACCCATTCAAAAGGCATTGATCTGGCCAGGCGGCTTGTGAAAATTACGCCTGAAAATTTGACCAGGGTCTTTTATTCCGATTCAGGCGCAACCGCTGTTGAGGTTGCGCTTAAAATGGCCTACCAGTATTGGCAGCTTAAGGGTGAAAGCAAGCGGCGCCACTTTCTGAAACTCTCGGACGCATATCACGGAGACACCATCGGTTCGGCATCCCTTGGCGGGATTGCCACGCTTTACAAACGGTTTGACCGTCTCCTGTTCGACACGGTCACGGTGCCTTCGCCTCATCTGTACCGCCATCAATTCGGCGATGTAAGCGATGAAGAGGCAAAGGAAAAATATTTTGCCTTGACTGCCGAACTTATTGAAAAACACGCTGATGATGCCTGCGCATTTTTCATCGAGCCGATCATCCAGGGCGCCGCCGGCATGATCGTACACCCTGAGGGATACCTGAAACACGTGAGGGATTTGACCAGAAAGCACAATATTCTCCTGATAGCTGACGAGGTCGCTGTGGGATTCGGACGCACAGGCAGGATGTTCGCCTCTGAATGGGAAGACGTCTCCCCGGATTTTATCTGCCTTGGAAAGGGAATCACAGGCGGCTATCTCCCTCTTGCCGCGACTCTTACAACCGAAGAAATATTTTCCGCGTTTCTGGGCGACTTTTCTGAACTTAAGACATTTTTCTACGGCCACACGTATACGGGCAATCCGCTCGGGTGCGCGGCCGCGCTTGCATCCCTTGACCTGTTTGAGGAAGAAAAGACACTCTCTGATAATGTGTTCGGCCCAAAGGCCGAACGTTATTCAGACGGGATGAAAATGCTTTCCGAGCTGCCCCACGTGGGATCGGTCCGATACCGGGGACTAATGGGCGGAGTGGAGATTGTAAAGGACAAGGATTCCGGGGAGCCATATCCCTTTACCGAAAGAATGGGCAACAGGGTGATTCTTGAAGCAAGGAAACATGGGGTAATAGTGCGGCCGCTCGACAACGTGGTCGTGCTGCAACCCCCGCTCGCAATCTCCCTGGATGAGCTGGACATCCTCTTTAATGGTGTTAAACAGGCAATCATGAAAATTACGTTACGTAACCAGTAATTTACTTCACATTAACAGTAATGTACAGATCCCCATGTCCGCCTGCGAAACGTTTACCTTTTCCTTTAAGGCGAAGACGTGTGTCCGGTCTGGTTCCGGGCGGGATTTTTACAAGCAGTTTATTAACCGCTTTTCCCTGATCAATGCGGATTTTCACCTCGGTTCCGTCCATGGCGGCTTGGCGCGGTATGGTGAGGCTGTAATTTATGTCATTATCACGCGTCCCTGAGTTGCTCGACTCTGCATCGGGCAGGGCCTTTTTGTTTCCATCCAGAATGCCGGTGATAGTTTGCCCGATTCGTTTTAAAATCGACCCTGGTTTGATCTGAATGGCCTCAGGCCGGTCTTTGTTGATCAGGGTTTGCGGTCTGTTGATTTTTGAACGCATGGATCCGAACGGACCAAAGACAAAAAAACCTCCAAACACAAAACCGCGTCCTCCAAAGAAAGTATCGCTGAAAAAACGCTGGTCAAAACGGATCCCCGACTTTTCAAATTCCCTGAAAAGTTCCTGAAAAACCTGGTGAAATCCGCGGTTATTGAAAAGATCCCGTAGTATTTCTTCCTGTGTGTAATTGAATCCCGGCCCGGATTTCATTTCCTGTGATCCGCTATTTTGAAAGCGGTCATACTCAGCATGTTTGGCAGGATCGGTCAGCACTCCATATGCCTCGGCGATTTCCTTAAAAAGCTCCGCAGCCCTTGGATTGCCCTGATTGCGGTCCGGGTGGTATTTGAGAGCCAGAGTCCTGTACGCCTTTTTAATCTGTTCCAGTGTGGCCTTATTTGAGACGCCGAGCAGTTTGTAATAGTCTTTCATGATCTCATTGGGATTAAGGTGGTGGGCCAAGGCAAACACATGAAATTTACGCTGCTGAACTTTGAAAAACCACCTGCTTTAGGGATGTGGAAATAAATAACTTACCCATCTCCCATCCCATCTTCAGGCCATCTTCGATCAAGTAACCACTTTCAAAATCCTCAACGTAGCCCGGCTATGCCTGCGGTTTTAAAAGCGGTTACTTGATCGAACCTAACCTAAATCTGAGCGCTATATGGGTAAGTTATTTATTTCCACATCCCTTAATGCGGAGCAAAGCATTTCAAAAACCGCCGAGCTGTTGGTCAGGTGCAGGGCCTTGTTCTCTTGTGGTATCAAGTGCGAGAGGGGTCAAAGTAAAAACACGAGCAAGTTGACCTGCTTTGTGCAAATCCTTTCTACGAAGAGCGTCTCGCACATCATCAAGTTTTAATGCATCATCAAGGGACAAATAAGGCGACCACCCTTCATCAGTATCGATCAGTTCAATTTCAACTTCGGCCACATATTGTCCTTCGTGTACTAATTTTTTATATTGTCTCCTCCTCATGACATTCTCCTCATGAAATCACTTGACCATTTGGCTGGATCCGGCCTGTATGCAGTAACCAAAACAGCCGGCAACACGGCGCCTTTGGGGATTCCCCATACCACATGGATCGGATTAATCCCAGAATCTTTCTGTAACACTAATACACATGGTCCTTTTATGTAGTCGGGATAATCTTCAATTGTTATGGCTTCCTTAATACCGAGCAAAACATCCTTAACAAAAATACCATCTTCAGCCAATTCATCATAACCATGATCAGATATTTTAACATCTTTACGTTCAACAAGTTCGATAATCCGTTTGAGTGTATTGCTCATGTTAAAATTTTAGCCCCTCAGGCTCCTTTTGCAGTGTTTTTACGCGCCATGCCTGTAATTCGCACATTAACGCACTTGTCGTCACGCCTGATGGACGTTTGTCGACCGGCATATAACTCCCACAGGGCAAACGCATGAAAGATGCAATAAAAACGGTAGATTGTCAACTACGTTAAAGTTATCCGGTAACGCCTATAACCGAAAGTATCCCGAAGTAATCGTTCACACCCCAAGCAGACTCTTTTTGAGATGTTACCGAAAAAGATTGGTAGAATTACAGTTAAGGTCAAAAAAATAAAAAGTCTTGACGGCATACCGTTTTTGTGTATTGTGTTGAGCGAAGTGATATCTGAAAAATCGACTTAGGTTTCCTGGGTCTTTTCGTTTTATTCTAAAGGGTTACGTAAGGTCTCTTAAAGCGAACAGGGTTGTTAGGCGTTTATTCACATTTAAAGAAAACACAGGAAGGAGTTTGCATCATGAAAAAAGGGGTAAATTTTTGGTACGGTAGTGTTGTCGTGATCGTGGCATTGGCCGCAATTGGATTGCTGAGCATGACGGGAGCTGCCGGCTCGAACGCGTATGCGGCAGACCATGGGCGGCAATGTACCGCAAACAACCAGAATGACGATTTCAATATAAAGCCTACA
>JAIWHJ010000103.1:0-6313 GCA_048629695.1 Promethearchaeota archaeon | reverse complement strand
AATTCTCTGTCTTATCTCTGGCCTGAATGATGCCTGCCAATTGCCCATCCCGCAGTGCCGCACCGCCGCTCATACCTGGAACCGGTTGGGTATGAAATTCCCATCCGCCTGGTTCGGCCCAGTTAAGCAAGTCGACTTCAAATGGCCCTTTAGTACATTTCTCCGACTTATTATATGCCAGTAATTGAATCTTCTTTCCCTCTTTCAGGCCCGGAGACAAACTACAAGGTATAACCATCTTCTCGTGTTCCCGTGCCAAAGTCAGGACTGCAACATCTCGTTTTCGATGCGATTCCATATGTTTCACCGGCAATCCACTTTCGCGGTCGGAAATTAAGCCAACGTATATATTATCTGTATTCTCTGGAGAAAAGGAATTGACAACGTGTTGCGCGGTAAGAATGCGATCAGGAGCAATACAAACGCCACAGCCAATATATTCTCCAATATTTGGTAAACCGTTCCAAAGGCTGACTATAATGTCAAACTGTTTCATGAGAATCATCACCTTTCTTCTGTGTTCTTTTTCCACATAGCCTTTACTTTGACACCGCCGTCAACACTGCCTTTTGCCAGAAACGGAATATTTTTCTCCCCTGCAAAACCGATAGTAATTTCGACCGACCATTCATGGGGGCTCATTTTATCAATGCCTCGCCCAATCGTTCCCACAATAGCTTCCAGCGTATCTCCAACGCTTGCGGCTTTATCCTTCAATTCATCGAATGCGCCCGTAGGTGTTGCGGTTGGACGTAAATCGGAAGGATGTTCCCTGCCACCTTCCGATGATTCCACACTTGAGACTTCAATCTCTTCAACTTCAATCCAGATGGTCTTACCATCGATTTCAACAGGTGCAATTTTACGATCAGACACAACATACCTCCCAGGTTGTAGGATTCATAAAAAAAGGGACAAAAAAAAGGGGACAGAACTATTTTTGCATGCTGACCACATTTCCGGCAATTTGAACATAATGCCCTTCGGGCAAAAACACAGAACAATTTATTTCTTCGTCATTCCGGCATGTAGTTAGCCGGAATGACGGTGATCCAAATCTTGTACGAACAAGCGAAACTTTGTTTTTCCGATACATTGAACGGTTACTACGTAACAGTTTCCGATTTCCGGCAGACCCTTAATTTTGCGCTTCGGGCTCTGGGGTTTTGTTTCCGTTCTTCTTCCCCTGCCTCAACCGGTTTTAAAGTGAGCACATCCAGTGTCGGATTTTGCCTGAAAAAACGCTTGGTTAGACGATCTTCAAGGGAATGAAACGCTATAACAGAAATCCTGGCGCCGGGATTCAAGAGAGCCACACTATCTTCAAGTACTGTTACAAGGTTATCCAATTCACGGTTGACCGCTATACGCAGCCCTTGAAAGACCTTGGTTGCCACGTGAATTTTCTTTGGATGAAAACGTTTTGGGATCGCTCCAGCCACGATGCTTACCAACTGGTCCGTGGTCAGGATTTTATTTTTTTTACGTTCAGCCGCAATAGAGGCGGCGATCGGCCTGGCCTGACGTTCTCCGCCGAACAGATAGAAGATGTCCGCCAGTTCTTCCTGCGTGGCTGTGTTAATGATATCTGCGGCTGTTTCTATTTTTCGGTCATCCATCCGCATGTCAAGGGGCTCGCTTCCTTTAAAGCTGAACCCGCGGCCGCTTAGATCAAGCTGGAATGATGAAAGGCCAAGATCCAGGAGCAGTCCGTCAATTCTTTGTATGCCGAGTTCAGCCAGGGTTTCTTTAATCGTTGAGTAGTTCTTTCTGATAAAAGTGACCCTGTTTCCAAATTGTTTCAATCTATCCCTGGCTATTGCCAGGGCATCCGCATCCCACTCAAAACCGATAACCTTGCCGCCCGGCTTACTGATCTCCAGAATCCTGGAGGTATGTCCTCCCATACCCAGGCAGCCGTCTACATATGTGCCGCCGTCCGCCGGTTGCATGTAATTTACCGCCTCATCGAGCAGCACCGACTGATGGATAGGTTCCATTTAGCGAACCTCAAGGCTCGCTAAATGTGAAATTAAAATCCCCATTCAATAATAGCCATATCAAAACTTTCAAACTCATCCGCGGTGGGTTTTTGTTTTTCTTCCCAGGTGTCTTTGTCCCAGATTTCGAAATACTTCAGTACCCCACTTAAAACCACATCCTTTTTAATGCCGAATAAAGACCTTAGTTTCGGTGAGAGCAGGATGCGGCCCTGCTTGTCGATTGGGCAGGGAGTTACCACGCGAATCATGTGTTCCATCATTCTTTTTTGGCCGGGTTTTTCCCTTATCCTGTCTAAAAGTGTGACCTCAATCTTTTCCCATATCGGCTGAGGATAAGCCCTCAGGCAGTTTTCCCATGGCACAACCATCAAGACATCATCAAAATGCCGGCGCAAAACTTCACGAAACCTGGTTGGAACATTCAACCGGCCTTTCCCGTCAAGTGAGTGATCCGAATGACTGCGAAAATGATTTACACGACTGCTGACAACCACATTATCCATCAGAACTTCCAATTTATTCCTTTTTGACCCACTTTTCACCACACCATATTTGCTTGTACTGCATCTTTCTACTAAAAGCAACAAAAAATATATATATACAACATCTTATTGTTATAATTGAATATAGTTTTTTTAATACCAGATATGGTAGGCTAAAAGATAAACAAGGTACAATATGTAGTGGTGGGGAAAGGTGGCACACAGAAAAAAATTTATAAAATAGGCCAAATATTTTTTTTAATATATTTTTTTAATAAAAACAGTCATTATCCATTTCATATCAGGAAAAATTTTACTTGACAGTCGGGTGAGAATTGAGAAGGGCGAGGTGTGAACGGTGAAAGGGAAAACTTGAAACCTGGGTAGTCCCTACAAAACAATGCGGGTTAATAATTTCAACAAGTTACATATTATAGCTTCTGGTACTTCTGCACGGAAGTGGGACTTTAGTCCCACAAAAATACTGTGCAACAGGCGGGGCTAAAGCCCCACTTCCAGTTATAGCTTCTGGCAGCGTACGGTGAAAAATCAGGTGTTTGCAAAGCAAAATATGGCAGTATTTACAAAACTGCATTACTTTGCAGGGACTACCGAAACCTGCAACTTGAAACAATATGGCACAAACTACCAGAAAAAAAACGGCTTTAAAACGAAAGGCCGGCACATCTAAAAAGAAACAGCCGTGGACTCATGTCCATCTGATCGTTTATCTTATGACTATAAGCGGATTACTAACGATCTTTATCGGCGCTATCCTCTTTCTCTTTATTTCGCTTGACATACCGGACATAAGCTCTCTTGAGAGTTATCGCCCCCCGGTCACATCCCTGATCCTGGATGATCACGGGAATGTGATTGACCGGATATTCAAGCAGAACCGTTACGTTGTCCCACTTTCCCTGATGCCTGATCTGCTGCCGAACGCCTTTGTTGCGGCGGAAGACGCCAGATTCTTCCAGCACCGTGGGGTTGACGCATGGTCTATACTGCGGGCGCTGGTTCACAATATCCAATCAGGAAACCGGGCACAGGGGGGCAGCACGATCACGCAGCAGGTGACCCGATCATTACTTCTCACTCCTGAAAAAACTTACACAAGAAAGGTAAAAGAGGCCATTCTAGCCTACCGGATCGACCATGCATTGAACAAAAACGAGATACTCCACATCTATTTGAACCAGATTTATCTAGGCGAGGGATCATACGGTGTGGAAGCGGCCGCCCAGACCTATTTTGCAAAACACGTTCAGGATCTGAATCCGTCCGAGATTTCACTTCTGGCAGGCCTTCCGCAGGCGCCAAGCCGCTATTCACCATTTAAACACTACAAATCGGCCAAAAAACGTCAGGCATACGTATTGAATCGAATGGCCGAGGACGGATACATCTCCGCGACAGCGGCAAGAAAAGCGTACAAGCATGCCCTGTTCTGGGCGCCTGTTTCAGGTTCTCCCACAAACACCGGATATTTTATCCAACAGGTAAAAAATTATGTTAAGCGGAAATACAATGATAAACGACTGACCACAGACGGCCTGACCATCCACACAACCATTGACCGCTCGCTTCAGAATGCGGCAACCTCAGCGATACGCAAAGGGATCGCGCAACTCGTGATCAGGCAGAAGCCAGGGGCGTCGAATTACACGTCCCCTCAGGCAGCGCTTATCGCACTTGAAACCAGGACAGGCAGAATACGGGCAATGGTAGGTGGAATCAGTTTCAAGAACAGCCAGTTCAACCGGGCGGTCCAGGCAAAACGGCAGCCGGGCTCGGCCTTCAAACCCATTATTTATGCTGCCGCGCTTGCAAAGGGACTGACCCCTTCCACCATTATCGTAGATGAACCGATTCAATTGCAGGGCGCCGGCCTGGGGGAAATATGGGAACCCAGGAACTTCAGCAATACATTCCACGGCCCCACAACACTTCGAAACGGCCTTGTTTATTCACGAAACATCGTCACGATCAAGATTCTCCAGCAAGTAGGCATATGCGAGGCAATCAAATTAGCACGGGATCTCGGAATCCGCTCGCCCCTGGCCAAAAATCTCTCACTGGCCCTTGGATCTTCCGAACTTTCACTCCTTGAACTGACTTCAGCATATTCTGTTTTTGCAAACCACGGAGACTACGCAGCTCCGATGTTTATAAAGAGGATCGTGGACCGTGACGGAAACATACTGGAACATAAGAGACCCGTGTCTAAATCGGTTTTGGACAAGCGCATCGCATTCCAGATTACTCACCTAATGAAACAGGTGATTAAGGAGGGGACAGGGAAAAAGGCCCGCGGTCTTGCCACGCCTTCGGCAGGCAAAACCGGCACCACTGATCAAAACATGGACGCATGGTTCATAGGTTATACGCCCGGCATTGCCACCGGTGTGTGGGTTGGATATGATCAAAAAATCACGCTGGGAAGCAGGGAAACAGGCGGCCGGGCAGCCGCCCCTATCTGGCTTGATTTTATGAAAAAGGCGGAAAAATATTTTCCGGAAAAGGACTTTGAAATTCCTGACGGGATTACATTTATCCCCATAAACAGCGAAACAGGAAAAATCGAAAGCGGAGAAAACGATGAGTTTCCATGGCAGGCGTTTAGAGAGGACAATCTGCCTCTTGAATCGTAATCATTCACAGTCGCCCCATGCGGAGTCTCGCAGGCTTGCTTAGTACCTTAGAAAATTTTCAGTTTATCCGGGTTAGGGTTTACTCGGATGTCTTTCCCGGAAGGTCGTTTATATGATCCAACATGTGATATATTATTTCATATTCATCGGACAGGATATCAATGAGTTCATCAAGTTTCTCTTTGTCTGGCAGGTTAATCCTTATGGCGACCTTTTTCATACCCTCCTGAGCCTCCTTGAAGTCAGTCCGCACACCAATTATAGATGCATTATTCTTCCGGAGTTTTTTAATCAAACCGGTTACCCATCCGGGTTCATCCTGCAGGTTGAAAACGATCAGGACCGTTTCTTCACCAATACCCGTACTATGTATGAAACCACGCACAACATCCGTGGAGCTTAACAATCCCACAAGATTACCGGATTCATCCAGCACCGGCACGCCGGAAATTTTGTTTTTCAGCATGAGAATGGCAGCCCGTTCCAGAAGGTCGTCTTGATGCAGGGTCAAAGGTCTGTTCGTCATAGCGTCTTTTACTTTCATTTCAGAAAGAAAGTAATAAAATTCATGGATGTCCATTGCAGTCATCTTGGAGGGAGAGGCATCTTTCACATCGCGATCAGAGAGAATTCCAACCAGTTTCCCGCTTCCGAGGACAGGCAGCCTCCGGATATTATTTTCCTTCATTATCCTGGTAGCCCGCATCAGCGAAGTATTTTCATCCACTGTTATCAGATTCTTTGACATCCACTCTTTGATTAACATATCTCACGTTCTCCTTATAATTGCGGTTCAAGGTTCCACGTTCAGGGTTGAATAGGGAAAAATTCCGATCAAATAAACCTTTGAACCTTGAACCCGGAACCTATGACTTTGTTGATATCATTGATGACGACAGGTTTATTAATTGTTTTTTCGAGTTCAGCAAAATTCAGTTATATAACATATATAATTTCCGTGCAACATGTTGTAAGTTGGACATGAAAAAATAAAAATTTTTTTCCTTGTCCGTCGCCGGTTATATTTTTGTCTTGAAATATAACGATAAATGAGTAAAGGAGATGCCTTCCGAATTTAGTGCCTTAGTGGTAATTTTCTTGTTTTTTGTGGCAGAAAAACTCCGCGCTCATATGTGACGCCTGCGGTGCCCCGTGTTTTAAGGCACTTATACCC
>JAIWHJ010000102.1:0-6391 GCA_048629695.1 Promethearchaeota archaeon | reverse complement strand
GCCTGGCCGGCGGTTTTTTCACTACAACAGATTTTCTGCAAACCGATAATAACAGCAACAACGAACATAGTATGGGTACGCAGGAGCTGCCTGCCGGCTATAACGCAACGCCGGACTGGTATACAGGTAACACAGACGGCTTCAGCTGTGCCGGGTCCAACGGCTGCCACGGCAACCATGTCGATGAAAATGACATGGACGCCATTGCGGGCGGGCATCACAACACAAACAGCGCCTATCGTATTCTCTATGTTAACACAACCACAAAAACAGGCGTCGCCTTTACGGATTCAGCGGTAGACGGCGTTCCCACGGCCGACTATGAGGAAGCGCTGATCGTAAATACCACTTACGGCACTGTTACAACAGGCAGAGCCCACAATGTATACAGTGCGGATGCGGATGCTGACAACACAATCTCCGAGCTATGCGCCATATGCCATGGCAACTTCCATGGCGCCGGCACCATTTCTAACAGCACCTGGATAAGGCACCCGACTGATGTTGTAATTCCTGGTGACTGGATCATAGGTGATGAAACAAACTATACCCTTACTGATTCAGACAACAAGGGCAATCCCGTAGGCTGGGATGGTGCCGTGGAAGGCGGCACTAATGAAAGAAAGGCAACATGCATCTCCTGCCACCGCGCCCATGGAACCGAAAATGCCGACCTGCTCAGGTGGGAATACTCAACTCAGGACGCCGGCAGTGGAGTGGATTACGGCTGTCTGGGATGCCATGACAAGCAGAGATAACAGCAACAGACAATCATTCCGGTATTCACCGGTAAAAAAGGGGCGGCCTTTTGGCCGCCCCTTTTTTTTGATTGTATAGGCGTTTACTGCCTTAGTGGTAATTTTCTTGTTTTTTGTGGCGGAAAAACTCCGAAGTTATCTGTGACGCCTACGGCGCCACATGTTTTAAGGCGCTTATACCCCAAGTTAGAAAAATTTTCACCAGTTGTCTGCTGTAACAGTCCCATAAACTCGATTATCCACAATTGACACAATTATTAAGATTTGATAAAACATTAATCAGTTATGGCTGAAAGCAGGCGTGCCCTCATCTAGCTGAATTTATTTCATGAATACCGCGCATGGCCATAATAGCAATTACGAATTGCGAATGTCATGAAAGTAATAGATTTATATACAAGACAACAAAAATTCGTAATTCAAAAGCGGTAATTTTATTTTGAAGGCTGTGAAAAAATAAAAAAATGGGAATCAGGGCTGTCAAGGGCATACTTTTAAATGTTTTCATTGGTCTGGTTTCCTGCAAAATTTGCAGCGCCGGGACGATTGATGTAAACGCAAACTGGAAGTACATAACCGACAATGAAGATACAAATGACATTACGAGTACGTACAATGTCAATATAAACCTTGATCAGGACATAACCGAGACAATCAGCCTGAATGAATCACTTCGGTACAATATTCAGATCAATGAAGAAAACGAGGCAACTCAGTCAGTCACGCCTAACTTATCCCTTGCAATTAAAAATGATATTTTTCTCTTTGACCTCTCCTCGTCGACCACTATTGACATCAACGAAGAGGAGACCGGCGAGGAGACTGACGAAGACAACCCGATCAACGCCCAATGTTATATCACCAGCGCCTGGGATAAAGAATTATGGCCTGAACTCCGCCTCGATTACGGCGTTAACGACATCGATGATTCGGAGGACTTTGACCTGGGGTTCACGCTGGACTGGGACCTGAATATTTTTACGATTTATTATAGATACGGCATTAACGCATCCTCTGATGAGATCGAGGGCCGCGAATCAGAGTCAACCGACCATAACGCACGTTTTGAGGCATTGCAATCATTCTGGGACAACCGCCTCACCCTTTCACTCTCACAGCAATTCACAATCAACGACACGGAATCGACATCCCGTGTTGCTGAGTCGAGATTTGCATATTTCGGACTCACGACCTGGACCCGGACTTTATCAGGCCATGATGACTCTCCTGATCAAGGATCAACATCCCTTGTTACAAACAATCTCCTAAAGAATAATGACTTTTTTGACACTGCTGCGGAGATCGACCCCGCCACAGAAAACTTAAACATTGTCATTAAAGTCAACCGGGAACAGATTGACCTCTTTTATGTCTATACCGAGCAAAATGTACCAAACCCTGCCGCCTTTCGGTGGGAGGTCTATTACTGCGATGACGATGATGCAATTGACAATAATACTGAATGGACCCGGCTCACTTTAGACGCATCCACATCGTACAACTCATCAAGGCGGCGGTTTGAAGTGGATGTCTCCCGGTTTTATAACAACTATCTCAAGGTTGTGGCCGTCGTCGATCCACCTTCCGAAGCGGTCGTCACAGAGGTGGATGCCGCTCGGCGTATCACTTCAGAGGGACAGACATCCGTTACGGAAAAAGTGGATAGGACCGAGTCAATCAGCGACTTTGGAATGGACCTGGCAATCACGCCTGATCTTTCCATTGACTGCAGCGTGACTCTGCAGTCAACAGACTCTTCGGACAACGACGAATCATCCCAGAGAACGATTTCGAGCGGCGTCAGATGGATGCCTTTCCCTGATATGGAGACAACACTCAGTGTCAGCGATTCCCTGTCAGAGGCGATTGACGAACCGGACAAGACAAACCGATCATACACACTGAACTTCTCCACCCCGATCCTGCCGACTCTGGATGTAAGCCTGGGAGCTACCATGGGAGAAAGGTATGAAGACGGCGTCCACACGGACACAAATCACACATTCAGTGTTTCATCAACCGCCCTGCTTTACCCCGACCTGAATGCCGATCTGGACATCTCCGTCAATCTGACTGACGATATCGAGACAGGGGAAACCGGCTCAACCCGGAGCGCTGGTCTGGGATTCACCGCCCGGCTGAACCCCAGAATGACCGCGACATTTGACATTGATGCCACGGATGACTCAAAATCAGAAGAAGACCGGATCCCCATTGACATCCAATCAAGTTTAAACTGGCGCGTATCTGAATTCCTTTCAATAAATGCGCATGGCTCGTATAGCTGGACTGATGATCCCTTGACAAAACTCGGTCTAGGGGCCTCCCTGGCCCCCACAGAGAAAGTGCTGATGAACTTTGACGCGGGATACGATCAGTCCGAGGACGAGACAAGCCTGAATTATTCCATGGGATGTACGTGGAACATAAATCGTCACGTGTCTCTTGACCTTGACGGCAATTACAGAACAACCCAAGATAAGGCGGATGAGGACGACACCAGCACTAATGATATAAAAGAGGAAGATTCATGGAGCATTACAGCCGATCTAACCGTAAGGTTCTCTGTGCTGTAACAACCTGTGAACCGTTACCACATTTTTAAAGAGGGACACAACTGATGCGAAACTATTTACTTATTGCATTGATACTGCCTTTATTATTTCTTTCAGGGGGATGCGGCTCCAAATCCAGCTCTCAATCCTTTCTTCGGGAAGATATTGATTTGAGTTATATAAACCGGATAGCAGTGTTGCAGTTTGCAAACCACACAAAGGAGGAATACACTGCTTTCAGGGTCAGGAACATGACCATTACCCAGGTGCTTGCAATGGGTATCTTCGACGTTGTGGACAAGGGATTGGTTGACGCGGCGCTAAAAGAAGAGGTTATTGAACCAGGCGACCCGATTGACAAAGGAACACTGAAACGGCTCGGACAGAAACTTAATGCGCAGGCCTTTCTCATGGGCGCCGTGGACGAGGCCGGCGAAGGCAAGAGGGGCAATGTCACCTATCCGGAGATCTCCATTACACTGATGCTTATCGAGCCCAGCGCAGGATTGATCCTCTGGCAGGCAAGCGGCCACGGAAACGGTGATTCCCTCGTAAGGCGCCTGTTTGGAATGGCATCTTATGACGCATACCACGTCGGCATGAAACTGATTCGTACAATGCTCGCCACCATGGCCCACACATCAGCCTCTGCCGAGGCATTATAAGGGAAGGGTTCAGAGGTTCAGGGTTCAGGGTTACCAGAACCTATGAACCCTTGAACCTTTGAACCCCTGAACCTTTGAACCCTGACCAATGCAGACTACCGGAATAATCATATTAGCAGCTTTGCTCTGCCTGACAAACCTTGCGGCTGCAGGAGCAACTACTGTGGCGGTCTTCCCTGTGGAAGACTTAAGCCATGGCCGGAATGGAGTTGACCTGGAACTGACCGGATTCTTGTCCGAAATACTTGCTGAGAAGGGGCTTGATGTTGTTTCCGAGCCTGATATCATCTCCTTTATGGCCAAAAACCGCATACGCTGGCTGGGATATATGTACTCAAACCATATTTTCAAGGCAAGGGACTACTTGGGCGCCGACCTCATTCTCCTGGGCACGCTCTGCCAGCGCAAGGGAAAAAAAATCCCACTATTGGGGCTGACCTTAAGCCTCATCCGGACTGAAGACGGTGTCACGATATGGTCAAATTCAAGAGGGGTCAGTCATTCCAACACTCGACGGATATTGGGAATCGGAGAGCCGGATTCAGTCGATGACCTTATGCCTCATCTCATTAAGGAGATCATGACAGGTTGGCCTGAACGGCCGGGACAGGCATTGCCGCCTGAGGAATCCGACCTTGAACTTGATTCATGGCGCCTGACGGAAAAATATATACGGCCCGGAGAAGAAATAGGCGCCATGGTCCGCTTTTCTCTGCCAAAAGACTCGGGAGAAGAACCCAGGGTTTTCTTCAAAGAGGGAAACCGGCTTCATCTTGCCCTGAAATCACCTGAAACCGACTTTTACGAGGCAACATGGCTTTCGTCATACAGGGAAGGAGTCTACCCTGTCAGTGTGATCCTCCGCTGGTCTTCAGGTGACGAGAAAACCTCGTTTCTCGAAGAATACTACGTGGACGGCAGACCCCCGGACATGAAACTCAACATCAAGGGATTGGCAAGCCAAGAAAACGTGATGCGCGATAAAGTCGTAATCATGCCCTCGCTTCAAAAAAAGGAACAAATCGCCAGATGGAAGCTATCAATTAAAGATCAAGAGGGAAAAACGGTCCTGGCCGATGACGGAAAGGGCAATTTACCCGAAAAATTTCTCTGGAAGGGGCAGACATCCGGCGGCAGCTTTGTAGACCAAGGCACTTTCAACATTGTTCTCAAGGCATGGGACCTGGCAGACAACGAATCAATCACATCACAGGAGGTAACTATATCGCGCACACCTCCGGTTATTGAACTCACGGCGAAAAAACAGGATAAAAATATTCTGGTAAACATTCAACACACCGGCGAAATACCGATATCTTTCTGGCAGATCGAGATATGGTCCGGCGACAATGAACTTCTCAAGCAGACGGAAGGTGACACCCTTCCAGCCGGCGTAAACCTGTCATTCCCGGACGCCGATATGCCGGACAATATTGAATGCATAATCGTGGTGAGAGATATCCTGGGCAACCAGACCAAAAAGGAAGTAAAAAATCTTTTTCAACTGGTTGGGCTGGACGAGACTCACGAGGAAAAACAGGTTGAAGAATGGAACCTGGATTTCTGAACCCTGAACCTATGAACCCTGAACCTCTGAACCTTTGAACGCTCATGTAAAACTTATGTAAAAACGCTGTCTGCGTGTTGACAGTGCAGCAAATATCCTAATAAACTAGAAAAAAGACTGGAACCGTTCACGGGTTCAAATGACTATAATTCTCCAAGTCAACCATCAACCAGTCAACTAATAAACGATATTCGGGTTAGGAGCAGCGCGATGAAAATTTTCAAAACCATCTGCTTTATTATTATAATCACATTGGCGGTCACTTCTTCCTGGGGGGGACAGGCCGATCACGAGGTAATCCGCAAGCAGGCACGCAAAGCTTATCAAGACGGCAACTGGAATGATGCCTATCTGCTATATCGCAAACTGAGCCTGGAGGTGGTCAATGATCCGAAAATGGTCGGCCGTGATCTTCTCCAGGCCTGGCAGTGCCTGCGCAGCTTGAACCGAATAAATGAGCTGGATGAATTTCGCGAAGCGGTGATTGAAAACCATATTGATAACTGGCGCCTGCTGCAGGCAGCCGCCGGCAGCTACAGCCGGAACAACCACTGGGGCTATATGGTGGCCGGTGAATTTCAGCGCGGTTCACATCGCGGCGGCGGCAAATACGTCAACGCCGTCGGGCGGGATCGCGTCAGGGCTTTGCAATTGATGAACCGGGCGTTAACTTTGGCTGCCCGTGATTCCTCGCAATCCGAAGTTGCAAGTTTCTATCTGGACTTCGCCCTCATCATTCTTCAATACAGCGGATCCAGTCAGTCCTGGCGGCTTCAATATCTAACCGACCTGACCCGTCTTCCCGACTACGAACCCGGCTACGGGTACGGCAACGGTACCCAGGGT
>JAIWHJ010000101.1:0-6407 GCA_048629695.1 Promethearchaeota archaeon | reverse complement strand
CCTTAGAAAATATTTTTTGCGTGTTTCTGGCAAAAAATATTTTCGTGAAGGTACTTATACCCCTCAGGGGGTACTGAAAATAGTCCAGGACCTTTAAAAATTTCCAGTTTATCTGGGTTAAGGCTCGGCAAAAAATAACTTGGTGTTTTTCGCCGAGTCCATATGTCGAATTTCAAGGGGAAAGTGATATTTTCATCACTCTTCCCCTATTTTTTTTGTAAGCGTTTGACATTTAATTTACATTAAGGGCTCGCCCAAAAGAGACGGAATCATGATCAAAGTTGGAATCGTTGGGGCCTCCGGTTATACCGGGGTTGAATTGACCAGAATCTTGAGCAGTCATCCCGAGGTTGAACTGACCGTGGCTACCTCCCGTCGGTTTGCGGGAATGTTTCTTTCGGACGTATATCCGAGCCTCAGAGACCGGATCGATATCAGATTCGAAGATGTGGTCGTAAAGGATTTGGTTGAACGGGCGGACCTTTTTTTTATGGCTGTGCCGCATCAGACCGCCATGGCAATCGTTCCTCAGTTACTTCAGGCCGGCAAAAAGGTGGTTGACTTGAGCGCTGATTTCAGAATCAACGATGCCGGGATCTATGAAAAGTGGTATCAAAAACATACGGCCCCGGAATATCTTAACGAAGCTGTTTACGGGTTGCCTGAAATTTACCGGGAAAAAATTGTCCAGGCAAGACTTACCGCCAATCCGGGCTGCTATCCCACAAGCGTAATTTTGGGAATTGCGCCGCTTTTAAAAGCAGGTGTTATAGACCCGGATACTCTGGTGGCGGATTCCAAATCAGGCGCGTCAGGGGCCGGTCGGTCTGCAACTATGGCAACGCTTTTCTGCGAAGTAAATGAAGGTCTCAAGGCTTACAAGATAGGAGAGCACAGACATACCCCTGAAATCGAACAGGAGATCAGCCTTTTAAGCGGCCGGCAGGTGGTAATATCTTTCACCCCACACATGGTTCCCATGTCCCGTGGTATTTTGAGCACAATATATTCCAAGATGGTCAAGCAATTAAGCCAGGCAGACATTCACGAGCTTTATAATGATTTCTATAAAGAGGAACCATTTGTTCGAATCTGCGACATTGGAACCTATCCGGCTACCCAGTTTGTAAAATGCAGCAATTTCTGTGACATCGGTTTTAAACTTGACGAACGGACGGGGAGAGTCATTGTCGTCTCTGCGATAGACAACCTGGTAAAAGGCGCCTCCGGCCAGGCTGTCCAGAACATGAACCTGATGTACGGTTTCAAAGAGACCCGGGGACTTCTGTCCCTGCCCGTGTTTCCTTGATCCACAGAAGGAAAAAATGTAAATGCAGACCTCGTTTGAACCCCTGAACCTTTGAACCTTTGAATTTTTGATGCGCAATATCAAGATCGTACTGGCTTATGACGGTGCCGACTATGCCGGATGGCAGCGTCAAAAAAACGTGCCCACCATTCAGGGAATTGTTGAAGAAAAAATCGGTGTGATGACAGGCGCACAGGTTGTACTGCACGGCGCAGGCCGAACAGATGCCGGGGTGCATGCTCTTGGAATGACGGCAAATTTCAAGACACATTCCGACATTCCTGCAACCGGATTTTTAAAAGGCCTGAACAGCCTGCTTCCAGAGGATATTCGAATTCTCGATGCCCAGGATACTGACCCGGATTTTCATGCGCGTTACAGCGCCAGGGGCAAGGCTTACTTGTATGTCATCAACGCAGGGATGATTACTCTTCCAACCGAAAGACTCTACACCTGCGGGATCTCAAGAAACCTTGATCTCAACCGGATCAGGGACTGCCTTAAAATTCTTATAGGAAAGCATGATTTTTCAAGTTTTGAAGCAACAGGATCACGCGACTTATCTGATAAAAACGGGAAAGGCGCCATTCGGGAAATTTTTTCAGCAGAATGTGTTCTTAAGGACAACGAAACCGGCAAAATCTTTATTAAGATATCAGGTGATGGTTTCCTGAGACACATGGTAAGAAACATTGCCGGCACCCTGATCGAGGTGGGCATCGGCAAAATGAGTGTCACGGATTTTAAAAGAGCGCTGGATTCAAAAAATCGTTCGGCAGCAGGGCCGACAGCCCCTGCCAGGGGCCTGTTTCTAAAAAAAGTTTTTTATTGACTCAGGGCTTAAGTGGAAATATGTTCAGAGGTAAACCTTTACAACAGCAGGAAATGGATATGAGCCTAAATACTATTGTTCCTTCAGAACGAGTTCAGCAAATCAAACCGTCACCTACTCTTTCAATCAATGCCAAGGCCAAGGCCTTGAAAGCTGCCGGCGCCGACATCCTGAATTTCAGCGTCGGAGAGCCTGATTTTGATACTCCGGAGCATGTTCGAGAGGCCGGTAAGGCGGCAATAGATGCCGTTTTCACGAAATACACCGCCGTGCCCGGCATACTTGAACTGAGAGAAGCCATTGCCAAACGCTTTGCAGAAGACAGGGGCTGGCAGTATGACCCGGATCAGATCCAGGTCAGCTGCGGCGGGAAACACGGCCTCTATAATATGATCCAAGCCCTTTTCAATCCAGGTGATGAGGTCCTTATCCCAACCCCCTACTGGGTCTCCTATCCCCCAATGGTGCAACTTGCCGGAGCCACTGCCGTACCGGTTCCTTTGGTGGAAAAGGATGCCTTTGACTTAGATCCCGGGATTCTTGAGAAACTTATCACTGACAAAACCAGGGGCATTATCTTAAACAGCCCTTCAAATCCAACCGGGTCGATTTTTTCCGCCAAAGCGCTTGAAGCAATAGGGAAAATGGCCATTGAGAAGGGATGGGCCATTATTACGGACGATGTCTACGACACAATTGTTTATGAGGAAGGACCTATTCCGCATATCCTTGATGTTGATCAGAAACTGAAAGAGCAGACTATCGTGTTAAACGCGGTCTCTAAATCGTTTGCCATGACCGGATGGCGAATAGGATATTCAGCCGGGCCGAAACATATAATCGCCGCCATGAACAAAATCCAGAGCCAGAGCACTTCCAATCCTTCCTCAATAGCGCAGAAGGCGGCGCTGGCGGCTCTTTCGGGTCCAAAGGATTTTGCGGTAACCATGACTAAGTCCTTTCTCCCCCGCAGGGACTATATTATTAAAGAACTTCAGTCCAATCCAGGTATTACCTGCGTAACTCCAAGGGGCGCGTTTTACGTGTTTCCCAACTTTTCAGCATATTACGGCAGGTCGTTTAACGGGAAGAAAATCAGCAATTCCGTGGAAATGTCGGACTATCTACTGGAGGAGGCGCTGCTGGCAAGCGTGCCTGGAGAGGCATTCGGCGCAGACGAATTTATCCGCTTTTCCTTTGCCGCCTCGATGGATACAATAAAAGAGGGGATGAAAAGATTGAAAGAGGCGTTGGGCGTATTATCCTGAAGATCAACACAACACCATTGCAGATCAAAATACGCCCAGCTTATTTACAATCCGCTTTTTGTCAATAATCGTCAAAATCCAAGTCAGCGGGTTCGGCCAAGGCCCATGTCCACGAATCAAGCGGTTTTTCTTTTGACAGCGGCTTTTGTCCGTTTTTCGCGTAACATTGACAAACCCATTCGTCGTTGCTAATAAAAACCTTGATTAAATCCAGGTTTGGATGATTAAACCAACCGGCATGATAATTCCCATCCATGTATTTCACTCCGTTTAATAACTTCTTTCACATTTATAAAAAAATGAACAGAATAAAGTATATTATTACACATAAACTTAAGTCGTTTCCATATTTTTCCTAACCCAGATAAACTGGAATTCTTTAAAGGTACTGGATAAGTACCTTAACAGCTGCGTGTAACTATTTAAAAATATTTCACCTTTTTGATTTTTTGCCACTCATTTCAGTACCCCCTTGAGGGGTATAAAAAATAAGAAAATTACCACTAAGGTACTAAAAAATTACGCCGATATCAAATTTTCAGCGACAAAAACTAAAACTCTCTCGCAAGGATAACCAATATGAACGCCATAATAATCCAGGCAGGCCTGGGAGACATTCTGGAAAAGATAAACAACAGCGAGCGTCTATCTATAGAGGACGGGATCAAATTATTCAAACACCCGGACCTGCTTGCGGTTGGCTGTCTGGCCGACATTGTGCGGCATAGACTGAACAATGATAATGCCTATTTTATTTACAACCAGCACATCAATTATTCTAATATCTGCACCAACCTGTGCAAATTCTGTGCATTCGGCAGGGACAAGTCGTCTGACCTTGCCTATGAAATGACTGTCTCTGATGTTGAGAAAAAGGTCAGGGAAAGAATCGACGAGCCGATTACGGAAATCCACATGGTGGGGGGCATTCATCCGGATCTACCATATTCCTATTACCTGGATATCCTGCGCTGCATCAAAAATATTCGACCTGAAATCCATATCCAGGCCTTCACCTGCGTGGAATTGGTACATTTAGCCGAACTTGCCGGAAAATCTCTGGCAGATACGATCAGCGAACTAAAGGAGGCCGGCCTTGGTTCAGTGCCTGGGGGAGGCGCCGAGGTATTCAGTCCAAGGGTCCGTAAATTGACCTGCGAAAGAAAATTGCCTGGACAGGATTGGCTGAACGCGGCAAAAACAGTGCACGAAATGGGACTGAAAAGCAACGCCACCATGCTTTACGGCCACGTCGAGACCATCGAGGAGCGTGTGGAACATCTGGACATGCTGAGGACACTCCAGGATGAAACAAAAGGTTTCCTTGCCTATATCCCCCTGGCCTTTCATCCCAAGAATACTGAAATGTCAAGCCTGTCCGGCACATCAGCCATAGATGACTTGAAAAATCTTGCCGTGGCCCGCTGCTTTCTGGACAATTTTCCCCACATCAAGGCATACTGGGTCATGATCGGTATAAAACTTGCCCAGGTCGCTCTTTCATTTGGCGCAGACGACGTGGACGGCACTATAAAAGAAGAGATCATCACCCACATGGCAGGGGCTGAGACCGAACAAGCCATGACTCGTGATCAACTCGTTAGAATTATAAGGGAGGCAGGAAGAATTCCTGTGGAAAGGGACACGCTTTATAACGTGGTTAAGACGTATTAGCAATGATGAATGATGAATGATGAATGATGAATGATGAATGATGAAGTACCGCACTTTAAAAATTCCGCGGTTCAAGTTTAAAAATCGCTTAAGCAGGGCAGGTTGGATTGAATGGGCGTAAACGGGTACGAACTAACTAATGGAAAAAATACAAGAAAAAGTTCTTAATGGGCAACGCATTTCAGTGGATGAGTGTCTGACACTGGCTACGGACGCTGATCTGTACGGTCTCGGGTTGCTGGCCGATGCTGTTCGGAAACGGCTGCACCCGGAACCGGTTGTGACATATGTGATTGACCGCAACATCAATTACACGGACATCTGCATCTCGGGGTGTAAATTCTGCGCCTTTTTTAAGGCGCCGGATGATGAGACCGGGTCTCTCCTCTCGTTTGAGGAACTGGGCGGGAAAATTGAAGAGACCAAAAAATTGAATGGAACGCAGATTCTGCTTCAGGGCGGACTGCATCCTGACAAACCTTTAGAATTTTACGAGGAGATGCTCAGATACATCAAAGAAAATTATAACATCCACGTCCACGGATTCTCACCGCCGGAAATCCATCATTTTGCAAACATCTCAGGCTGCTCCGTCCGAGATGTTCTTACAAGGCTTATAAAGGCAGGACTTGATTCCATGCCCGGCGGCGGGGCCGAAATCCTGGCCGACCGTGTAAGGCGGGAGATAGCTCCCAGGAAATGTTCGGCGGATGAATGGATAGGCGTCATGGAAGAGGCCCATGGACTCGGAATGCGAACCACTGCGACCATGATGTTCGGCCACATTGAAACAATGGAAGAGCGTCTGGAGCATCTGACCCGCATCCGGGATCTCCAGGACCGAACCGGTGGATTTACCGCATTCATTCCATGGCCTTTCCAGCCGGCCAATACCGCCCTTGCCCATCTGCCCGGCACGACCGGGGTCTCCTATCTCAGGATGCTCGCCCTGTCCCGCATCTTTCTGGACAATGTTCCGAACATCCAGGCGTCCTGGGTGACTCAAGGAGCAAAAATCGCTCAGATTTCCCTCTTTTTCGGGGCAAATGACTTCGGCAGCACCATGATCGAGGAAAATGTAGTCGCAGCGGCAGGGATCAGCTTCAGGCTGTCCGAACAGGAGATCCGCAGTCTGGTCAAGGGGACCGGTTTTAAGCCGAAACAAAGAAGAATGGATTATTCGCTGATTGAATAGGAATAAGGGTTCGGCAAAAAATAAAATGCTATTCTGTTATATTTGTCGGAAGTTGGACTTTAGTCCAACACAGCCACTGCATCCTTCAAAAGGCGGGACTAAAGTCCCACTTCCGTTTCACATAATGAT
>JAIWHJ010000100.1:0-6442 GCA_048629695.1 Promethearchaeota archaeon | reverse complement strand
TAGATTGGATTCGGGGTCTGCGTTACTTGATCGAAGATGGCCTGAAGATGGGATGGGAGATGGGTAAGTTATTTATTTCCACATCCCTAATCACCCAAATCACAACTTTGGCGTTTAATTAACAAGTGGCACAGCACAAGCAAACAATACCACTGCCGCCGGATGGGTAGTTCCTCATTATGTGAATAAAGCGCAGAATTCTTTGATCAGGACTTTCCTGGAGCGTAAATCCAGCTTGAAATAAAACGGACTCAGCATCAAAATTCTGATAGCTTCTTGAGAAGTCATGATTAATACCCCCGCACTCTATGACAGTAAAACGTAAATGTTGTTGATAGTGGGTCTATCTATGGCTATATATATGCAATATCTGGGCCGGCAGCTTGAAATAAAACCTAATCCTTTGATATCACTATTGTTTACCACCACCACGCACAATGAGTACAGTTGACCAAGACGACAAAATTCCGACCATCCGGAAAATCCTGCCTGTAACTCCGGAATTTTAATAAACGCAGAATTTTATGGTGGTAGAAGCGCCCGGCAATACAATAAGCGGATTCTGCGGTACTTGTCACGGGCTGTTTCATGCAGTAGAAGAGATAGGTGGCACCGCTTCGCCCTTTATAAGACATCCAACCGATATAGTGATAAAGGATAGCGGTGAATATCAGTACTATACAACGTACAGTGTAGAAGCCCCTGTAGGCAGAACCACAGTGCCTGATTCAATGAGTGATACCGTTACACCCGGAACGGATGTCGTAACCTGCCTTTCCTGCCATGCGGCGCATGCCAGTAATTATCCGGACATGCTCAAGTGGGATTACGATGAAATGATTGCCGGCGGCGGCAATACGGGCGGATGTTTCACATGTCATACGACAAAAGATGATTCCTGAAAAAAAACTATTCAGCTGAACGTCATTTATTCCCGTGACGGGAAGCCAAGAGTCTGAAAACAGACTGATTCCAATCAGACCCACAGGGTCTTGTCCTCGTCACCTGAATTTTTTTCTACCCTCTCTCTTTTTTTCTCAAGTTCAAGTTGGGATTTCAGCTTGGTGACCTCCTCCGTGGTTATCCTGAGTCTTTCAGCCAGCACCTCTGCAAATAATCGGTAAATAGTATATAGGAATGCGACATCGTTGGTAATTTTCCCGCGGCCAAGAACCGAACAATCTACACCCAGAACCATGGTCTTGGTTCGCGCCCAGACCGTGGCCGACCTGGGCGCCCCGTCTACGACCCCCATTTCTCCAAAAAGGTCTCCGCCGCGATTCAAGATGCCGAGCGTTTCCCCTTGCTTGACAATCTTGACCTCGCCGGAGATCAGGAAGTAGGCCCACCTGTCCGTATCTCCCTTTTTCACGATCATCTCACCCGGTTTATACTCCCTCAGCTTTCCGAGCTTCATAAAAGAATGGAGGTCTTCATCTGAAAAATTCTGAAACGTGTCGATCCGTTTCAACAAGGCCAGAACATATTTATTTTCTTTTAAATAGTCTGTTTCTCTCATTAATATTGTCCTTTAATATCATATAAAAAACACTGCGACGTTATAGATCAAACTCTTTGTGACGCCATCTTGATTATACGACTTGCACGAACAGGGTGTCAAGCCCTGGATATTCGGCTTGATACAGGAAAATAGCTAGAACCACCAAATTATAAATATTCGGCAGCTCTTCACAGGGAGGTAAGGGACGGTGACGAAATAACTCGTCCCCGTCCCTAAGCATGCTGATCAGCTATACTTATCGGTATGCTGGACAGCCTGATCGACTTCCTGTGGAGTGGCCGAATATTTATAGTTTCGTTGTCTCATTATGTCGAATATCCAGGGCTTGTCCTGTTTCCACTTGACAAGCTGAGCTATAAATTGTAATGGAATTAACAGTTTTTTTGTAATCCTGCAAAAAGTATCGTGATTAAAAATCGTTATCAGGCAGTCTCTATTCATAGTAAATGCCCTTTGCAGGAGTGTGTTTCAAAAAATCCAAGGCTCTCAGGAAATATTCTTAATTGAGAAGAATACCCTTAATCAATATATTAATCATAAGCAGGGCGCCCTGCCGCTAAACGGAGGTGTTATCATGGCAACAAAAAGTAAGTTGGGTATTTTCATATTCGGAGTCTTATGTCTGGTATTTTTTCTGACCGGTTGTTTCCAGAAACAGGCTGTACAAAAATCAGCGGAATCGGCCCAGGTACAGTCTGCCGATGAAACAATGCCTCCGGAGACTGCCAAGACAAAAAGCCGGACCTCTTCGGAAGAAGCTGCAAAGAGGGGAGTATATAATATAAATGTTAAGGCTCTTTCAATCAAAGAATGCGGCCGGTGCCATAACAGTCATTTTAAAAGGCTTAAAAATAACGGGGCCAAACACCAGCAGGTCACATGTACCGACTGCCACGCACAGTTCCATGTTTATAACCCTCTTAAAAAAAATTACGCAGAGATCATGCCGTTATGTTCAAGCTGCCATGATGATCCGCACGGCACGGCAGAGGCTGTCACAAAATGTTTAAACTGCCACACCGACCCGCATCAGCCGATCGTGACAATCCCTGATGCGTCCAAGCTTGAGACACTGTGCAGAACCTGTCACGGCAAAGTTGCCAAGAGTCTCACAAACAAGCCCAGCAAACACACGGACGAGGATTGCTCATCCTGCCATTCAGACAACCACGGACGAATCCCCGACTGTTCAGAATGCCACGAGTCACACAGCCCGTCGGTTGAACTGAATAATCCGGACTGCATGGCATGCCACCCTGTCCACACACCACTCACAATTACTTATCCTCAAAACCAGGATAACACCGTATGCACCGGATGTCATACAGTGGTTCATGACGAACTCCAGGCCAATGTCACAAAGCATACTGCGCTCGCTTGTGCAGAGTGTCATCCAAGCCATGCGGAGCTTATGGCATGCTCGGACTGCCATACCGCGACGCCTCACAACCTTTCAATTCACCAAAAATTCCCACAATGCAGCTCATGCCATAACACGGCCCATGATCTGCATATGTAAATAAGGGTTCAGGGTTCAAGGTTCAGGGGGGCAGAGGCTGGGAAAACAATAGCCTCTGCCCCCATTAAACCTTTTGGATACATGAATAAACGAGCGAACAGGCTTAAATTCATTCCAACAACTCTTCAACCTCTGGAAAAAACTGCCGTTTCCAGCTGCCGATTTTATCTTTTCTTTCCAGCCATCTCACTCCTCGTCACACTCCTGGTTCTTACCCTCTGCTTACCGGTTTTCGCCGAACCTGAAAATTTCGCATCCAATACTGAAAAACAAAAAATCGTTTTCAAAAACGCAAAACCAGTGAAAATGATTTACAGCGATGATCAGGCAAAGCCGCTCAAGTTCCCTTCATCGATTTTTTACGACAATACCTATGAAGAACTCTATGTGATAAGTGCAAACGGCCGCATTGTTGTGTACGGCTCTGATTACCAACCGCTGACCTCTCTGGGAAAAGGCCGCGGTCTAAATCAAATATCAGGCGGTTACGCAGATCAAAACGGCAACCTTTATGTATGTCAAAACAGATACAGGAAAATCCCTTCCCGCATCACTGTCTTAAACGCGGCTTTTTTTAAAAAAAAAGAAATAACCTTTGAGGATATTAAGGACAAACTAAAGGATGACGAAGAGTTCCAGCCGCGTCGAATTGCCATTGGCAGGAATGGAAAAATGTATCTGGCCGGCACCTATTTCCTCGGAGTACTCGTGCTCGACAGTAGTGGACATTTCCTGCACAGACTGATACCAAAAGAGACACCTCACACACCTGAAAAAAAATCAAAGTCCGGATCAGAAAAAAACCTTGAAAGTAAACCAGGGGAAATTGACCTGAAGGCGGCGATTAAAGCAGAAAAGACAGGCCTTAAAGAGACAACGGACAAAAAATTTGAACCGGTTACAATCAATGACGTTAAAATCGACAATAATGGTAACATATATCTGTTGTCTGAAAAAACGAGCAAGGTCTATGTTTACAATCCTGATGAGGAGTTACTTTATTCCTTTGGCCAAAAAGGGGGATCCGAGGGAAAGATGAGCCGGCCAAAGAGCCTGGCCCTTGATGAGAAGGGTAAATTCGTCTATATCTGCGATTACATGCGCCATACGGTACTGATTTTTGATTTTAAAGGCAACTACATATCAGAGTTCGGGGGGAAAGGTTGGAGCCCCGGCTGGTTCCAGCATCCTACGAGCCTTGCAACCGACGGCAGAGGACGCCTTATAGTGGCGGACCTCTTTAACCACCGGATACAGGTGCTCAAACCCAGGTTCATGACCGTATCTGAAAAATCAGGTTCCAGAGGAGGGGCGCGCAAACAGTTTATCAAACAATTCAACTTGTTGTACGAAAATTTATCCCCCGGATCTTCACGCGCATTCAAGAGCAAAAAAATAAAAACAGCGTACATTAATCCGGAATCAGAGACCTGCTTGACTTGCCACAATGAACAAAAGGATGAATTTGAAAGTTCTCCCAGTAAACATTCAGATCTCTCCTGCATCTTCTGCCACCCTGTTCACAAAGAGATCCCGGACTGCTCCAAATGCCACGAACCTCACGAAGAGGATCAGGTGGCATCAGACTGCGTCCAGTGCCATCCGGCCCACAGCCCATTTGAGATAGCAAGCGATGAAACCAGCCCCAGGAGCCTCTGCACCCCATGCCACAAGGCTGTTGGAGAAGAGATGGACAAGACGACGACAAAACACCGGAATTTCACGTGCGCATTCTGTCACAAGGGCGCTCACCCTTCTCTTCCCTCGTGCGATAAATGTCACGGCACGCCACATTCGGCTGCAACGCACAAAAAATTGCCTGACTGCCTTGACTGCCACCTTGACAACCACAACATGGCTATGTAAAAGTTGGTTAGTTGATTGGTTTAGTGATGATTCTGCGACCATCAAGGCCACAGCCCAAATAACCATTTAATATCATTATATTTTTGGGCAATCTTGGCGTTAACCATACCAGAGGTTGGCATATGCGTTTTTATATTTTCCTGGATTCAGGAAAATATTGTGAAAAACCATACTAAAAAATTTACTTGAAATTACAAATAGTTGTAATTTGCGGCAGAAATAAATCCGGTTTTCCGGAAAAACATGCGCTTTCTAAACATTTTTTTATAGCTCAAACAGAGTGATACTCCTTGCATGAGCGGCAAAAAAAATTATAGGAGGTCTAAATACTCAAATCTTCTATATTTTCTATGTTATTCCCGCAAAGGCGGGAATCCGGAAAAATTGTCAATAGTTCAATTAGTTCAATATACCGATTTTTTCTTAACATGCTGGAAATATGACTAATAATGAGAACCAAGCGCACCATAACCTGATTCCCGCCTACGCAACAAAAAAACAAACAAAAATCACGTATATTCCAATGCGTCAGGCAAGGTGGTATTAATTTTGCAGAGATAAATTTGTAAAAATGGTCGACCTGAAGGTTTTCGAAACAACGCCTTTTTTTCCATAAGGGTTCGCCCTAACTGCATGACGTCTCAAAATTGATTTTGAAATCTATAAAAACAATATAAATTTGAAAAGGAGAATAAGCATGGAAAAAACGTATATAAATCTAATTATGCTGGGTGCGGCAGCGACCCTGTTTGCATTTGCAGGCAGTGCTCAGCAGGGGAAAAGGGGTTATCCTGCTCAGCGCGCACTTCACCACCCTTGAGATAGGTGGCCGCCTGCTCGCCCTGCAGTCCCCGTTCCACGTCATGTATCGTGAACACAAAAATGCAGCCTTTGACCGGGTCATGAAGTCCGCCCGCATTAAACATTTCGGCAAAGCCATCGCGCGCGGTGACCTGCGCGGTGTACTCAGGAGCCTGCAGGACAATGTCCCGGTCTGGTATGCACCTGACCAGGACTACGGCCGGGAACAAAGTGTCTTTGTACCCTTTTTTGGCATACCTGCTGCTTCCATTACGGCAACTTCGCGGCTGGCACGCATCAGTGGCGCGGCCGTAGTGCCGTTCTTTCAAACCCGTTTACCCGACGCCCGGGGTTACCAACTGACGCTGTACCCGCCACTGGAGGATTTTCCCGGGGAGTCTGTTGAAGCGGATACCCGTCGCATTAACAAAATAATTGAAGCCCGTATCCGCGAGCAGCCCGGGCAGTACCTGTGGGTACACCGACGTTTCAAGACCCGGCCCGAGGGCGAACCGGATGTGTATACACGATCCCTGTAGGAGCGAGCTTGCCCGCGAACAGGGGGTCAGCGCGGTTGTCGATTGCGGTGTGGCACCCGGGATGGGCAACCTTATACTGGTACATCACAGCAAGCAGATGAAGGTGGATAGTTTTCGTTGTTATGTTGGGGGACTGCCCCTGGTCAGGGAATGGCCCTACGAATACAAGGCGGTCTTCTCTCCCATCGACGTTAT
>JAIWHJ010000099.1:0-6440 GCA_048629695.1 Promethearchaeota archaeon | reverse complement strand
AACCTGTTGAAATTGTACATGAGAAGCGGCATGGTTCCGAGCATGGCGGCTATGGAAAGACAGATGGAGGCAAGCGCCCATTTTTTTATCCCGGCAAACTTTGGAGATTTATCGTTCTCCCCGTGCGAAAAGGGGCCCAGAAGTCCCGAGATTGCGGGAACAATGAGGGCTATTGCGATTACCGCCGCAAAAGAGAGCTGAAATGAGACCGTGTACAGGCCTGTCGGGTTCAGGGTGAGGATGATTAAGGCAGCGATCGCGATATTGGTGGGAATAGACCATTGGGAATCGAATAGCAGGGCCATGACAAAGACCGATGTCATTATGAGGGCGCGCACGACAGGGGTCTGGAATCCGGCAATCAGGGCATAGGACGCAAGAAATGGAAGGGCCAGGAAAGCTGCTGTTTTCAGGGCCGGGATATGCAGAAGCAGCCATTCTGATCTTTTGAGCAGCCAGGTGATGGAAAAAGTGATGAAGAGCGCGAGCAGGCCCATATGCAGACCGGAAATTGCAAGGAGATGAACGCACCCGGCTGTACGGAAGTTCTCGAGTTGATTCGGAGAAACACCGCTTCTGTCTCCGGTCAGGATGGCCTTGTAAAGTCCCATGACCCTTTCATCCGCCGTGTTTGCAAGAAAATCATTGATTTTTTTGCGTGCTCTTTCAGGTGAAAACCGAATTCTATGAAACAAGGGAGAGGGTTTTAGATCATGGATTTCCGTCAGCAGGCATGGAGAACGAATCCACCCTGTAACCAGGATCGATTTTAAGGCCAGAAATTGTTTTAGATCAAATGTTCCGGGCGTGGTATTGGATCGGACTCTGGAGAGGATGGCCCTGGCCATGAATCGATCACCGGGTATCAGGTCTGATGGAGGATTTCCATTAAGAGAAAGTTGGACAAGCCCGGTGGAATCGGTGGTCCCGCCAGGATGAGTAAGCCTCTCAACTCTCATGAGGAGTCTGCTTTTTTTAGGGCCCACTGCCGGACTTTCCATCAGGATGCCGGTCAGGCTTACTTCCTGCCTTTCTTCTATCTGACTGTAAATGTGTAGAGGGTTGTCGGGAAGGTCCAGAAAAGGGCGGACGTGCAACGAACCAACAAGAAAGAAGAGAGGGAGAGTAAGAATCGAGGCGATAAAAGGAATTTGTTTCAGGTGTAAAGCCAGGATGGCGAGGGAAAGCGCGGCAACAAGAATCCAGGCTGCAGGCCCGGATGGGACATACCGGACATTGGTCAGGCCGATTCCGGCCGCAAAGGATATGACCGCAGGAATCAGAAAGGCCGGGCCGGGCTTAGTAATGATGAATGATGAGTGATGAATGATGAATGATGTTGGGTTTCACAGGCCCTAACTCAGGGGATGTGGAAATAAATAACTTACCCATATAGCGCTCAGATTTAGGTCAGGTTCGAACAAGTAACCACTTTTAAAACCGCAGGCATAGCCGAGCTACGTTGAGGATTTTAAAAGTGGTTACTTGTTCGAAGATGGCCTGAAGATGGGATGGGAGATGGGTAAGTTATTTATTTCCACACCCCCAAAATCAATCAAGAAAGTGCTTGAGTTTGTCGCGTCTGCTTGAGTGACGCAGCCGGTTTAATGCCTTTTTTTCGATTTGTCTGATACGTTCCCTGGAAACGTTGAATCTCTTGCCGATTTCCTCCAGTGTGAATTCAGCGCGTTCTCCAATTCCGAAACGAAGGCGTATAATTTTTTCTTCCCGCGGACTCAAGGTCGCCAGGATGCTCGTAACGCGTTCAGTAAGTTCCTGGCTTTTAACAGCCTCGTAAGGGGAGACGGATTCCTGGTTTTCAAGGAAATCTCCCAGCGTACTGTCGTCGTCTCCAACAGGGGTTTCCAGTGAGATCGGTTCCCGTGATGCCTCCAGAATCGCCAGGATTTTATCCATGGGCAGTCCTGTCTTGGCCGAGATCTCAAGAGGAGAAGGCTCTCTGCCGAGTTCCTTGAGCAGCGAGTAAAAGGCCTTGAAAAACTGGCTTCTCAATTCCAGGAAATGAACAGGGAGACGAATTGTTCTGGTCTTGTCCAGGATGGCCCTGGTAATGGCCTGCCGAATCCACCAACTGGCGTAAGTGCTGAACTTGTTCCCCTTGGTGTAGTCAAAACGGAATACCGCGCGCATCAGGCCCAGGTTGCCTTCCTGGATAAGGTCGGCAAGGCTCAATCCCTGGTGCATGTATCTCTTTGCAATACTCACAACCAGCCGCAGGTTGGCCTTGATCATGGCATCCTTGGCCGCCTCAATGGAGATCGTGTAAATCTCTATGTTACTGTGGATATTCTGCAGCGACTTATAGTTCTGGTATTTTTCGCAGGCGTTTTCAACGGACCGTCTCAGAAAGTTAAGATGTTGCTTCTTGGGTTTCAGGGAAGGATCTCTTTTTTCCCATAGCTCTATCCTTTTGGTTAAAATCGTCATTTCCGGGGTGCTGGACACATCCTTTCTTATTGCTCTGATAATGGCATCAAAGCCCTGCCGGATGGTCTTGCTGTACTTTTCTTCTTCCTCAGGGGTCAGGAGGTCGAACCTTCCCATTTCACGCAGGTAGGTGGTGGTGGTTTCCTCAATTTCATGAGGCTCCTCTTTTACCGAGGTTATTTTTTCTTTTTCCTTGCCTTCCTGTTCAACGGTGTCGGATTCCACATCGTTATTGTTACGATCCTTCTGCTTCTGAGTAACAACTTCAATGTCATTTTCACTCAGAAAGTCGAGTATTTTCTCCATGGTGGCAGGGTCGAAAATACCGTTGGGTATAAGGTCATTTAAGTAGGCATAAGAGATGGAGCCTTCACTTTTTCCGACTTTGAGCAGCTTTTCTTTTATATCGGCAATCACTGGTTGAGATCTCCTGTGAATATCAATACGGATTAAATTTTAGAGGCTCATGTGTTTACGAAAAACTGTTCATTATAATTTCTTTTATCAAAACAGGCAAGATAATAAAAGAGAAAATTACAGATGGGCAAGGGATATGAGGCAGGAGAAGGCGAGACGGGTTAGTACCTTAGAAAATTTCCGGTTTATCCGGGTTGGGAATTATGAATTTTCATTATTTTTCAAGGGGGTCATATTGAGAGCTGTATTTGGCCTTCAGGTTGTAAAGCGTGTCCAGGTATTCATCCTTGTGGACCAGCTTCCAGGCAGGTTCCATTTCCTGGATGGTCGTATTGATCGGATATCTTATGTCAATCCCGTATTTGTTCATTACCGAGGTGTTGGTCCGGTCCAGGATCAGGACGCAGTAATATTTAACAAGGGTCCGGATCCGTGACTCCCTTCTGAAGAGGTAGGACTGGCCGCCCAGCGTATTCAAAAAGAACCCGGCATATTCATAAAGGGTCTCAAGGGGCAGCCTGATGGCGACCTCGTTTTTTTCACACTGCCCCGCCACAATCGACCATTCGTAAAAAAGGGCCAGGGTCGGCTCGATCATGTCCGTTTCTTGGGCCATGATTTCCTTAAGCAGGGACATATTTTTCTTGCCGAGAACCCTGAAAAAGTGGGTTGTGTTTTTTAAAATCATGAAAAGGCTGTCTGTTTCCCGCACAACCTTGGGCGGGTTGGCAGTCAGCTTTTCAATGATTTTTGCAAAGGTCTTCCGGGCGCCTCCTTCAAGTTCATATGCCTTGATATAGTCCTGTTCGTCAAGATGTCTGAAAAAATCAGGCATGGCTGTTGTCAGTTGCCTGCACCGACTTTCCACCGGATTCTCAGTGGGTGTTGCCTCCTGTTCCGGCAAAATCGAAGGCTCTTCTTCAGAAGGATATGCCTCAGAGTCAACCTGCGCCGGGCCGAGTCTCTTTTCCAGGTCTGAAATCTCTTTTTCCAGCAGCTCGATTTTTTTCTCCAGTTTGATTTTTTCTTCGTCCACAGCCATTTCACCTCTTGTTCCGACAAGATCGTCCCACTTGAAGTACAAGACTCCCAGAATGATTGCTGCTACAAGCAGGATAATGACAGTGGCGCCTTTTCCGGATTTTCGTGTGGTGTGAATTCGATTCATGATGATTTCATAGTGTCAGAGGGGAAGAGATGGATTTTTTTACAAGATGATGGATTTTATCTCGGATGGCTTATCAGGTCAAACGAAATGTGATGCACGGCAAAAAGTCCGTCCCGGTGAACCCGTCATTTTGACTGCATGGAGAAATTTTATGGTTTCCTCTTGACTTTTTGTGCTGATCCAGGTAGCTGATTAATCAGGAGGAGACTATGAACGAATTGTCAGGTGACTTTGCTGTGGGCGGAAGAGTATGTGTCTCAATCGGCTTTGACACATTAGCCGAATCGATTGCTGCGGCAAAACAGGCTGAAAAAGGGGCTGACGTAATAGAGATCCGGCTTGACTCCATCTCGGATCCCGGGATTGCCCCTTTTATGGATGCGATTGCCACACCGCTTCTTTTTACAAACCGGCCGGTTTGGGAAGGAGGTCTGTTTTCCGGTAAAGAAGAGGAAAGAATTAAATTGTTGCTGGAGGCCGTCCGGGCGGGTGCTGCATTTGTGGATATTGAACTGAGATCCGACCGATCCTCGCGGGAACGTATTCTGGATGAGGTGAGAAACCGGAGCAATACCAGGGTGATCATCTCATGGCACGATTTTTCCGGGACCCCGTCAGTAACCGACCTTGAGCGAATATTTCAGGACCAGTCCGAGAGCGGGGCTGATGTAGGAAAGATTGTGTGCACGGCACACACTTATCAGGATGTGCTTAAGGTTTTGAATCTGCAGTTATCGGCAGCCAAAGCGGATTTTCCTCTGATTGCGTTTAGTATGGGTAAAGCAGGAGTGATCAGCAGGGCGGCTACTCTGGAACTGGGCGGATTTATGACCTATGCCGCTTCCGACACCGGAAAAATCACGGCTCCGGGCCAGTTGTCCGTATCGGCCCTCCGTTCAATACTTAACGCGATTGCGGCAAACACATGAAAATAGATTCAACCGTTATCTCTGAAGAGAATTTCACACTGACTGTTGTCATACCGGTGTACAACGAGCGGGACACCATCCAGGCAACTATCAAGGCCGTAATGGCGACCTCGTACACCAAAGAGATAATAATAGTGGACGACTGTTCCATAGACGGAACAAGAGATGTTTTAAAGGAATTAAATGATTCAGCAATCAAGGTATTTTATCATGACAGGAACATGGGTAAAGGCGCGGCCCTAAGGACTGGTTTTGCCGGGGCCACAGGTGATATAGTCATTATTCAGGACGCTGACCTGGAGTATGATCCGGATGAGTACTCAATCGTCTTGAGGCCCATCCTGATTGGGAAGGCGGACGTTGTGTTCGGGTCTCGTTTTGCAGGCCACGGCGCACACCGTGTCCTTTACTTTTGGCACTATTTAGGTAACCGTTTTCTGACCTTTGTTTCAAACCTTTTTACTAACCTGAATTTGACGGATATGGAAACGTGCTATAAGGCCTTTACGAGAACCGCGCTTGAAGGCATAAAGATTCAGGAAAACCGTTTCGGTTTTGAACCGGAGATCATTGCCAAGGTGGCGAAGAAGAAGTTGAGAATCTATGAAGTCCCGATTTCGTATTACGGCAGGACGTACGAGCAGGGAAAAAAAATCGGCTGGAGAGACGGTGTGCGGGCCATGTGGTGTATTTTAAAGTACAATATATCCCAATAAGGTAAATATTCGGCTTGTGTGAAAATATTATAAAAAAACTCGGTCTGTAAATGTTTGACAGTGCACCCCAAGGGCACTTCCTGCGGGGCGCTCCAGGTGTTCGCGATCAGGTCTTTCAGCGATACATAAGGGTTCGCTTTGACGGAAATTCGTTGTCAACTTTTTCGAGTTAGAGTAGATATCAGGGCGATATAGACTAAGGGACGGGGAAGTTATTTCGTCCCCGTCCCTAACTTGCTTTTTAAAATTTAACCAAGGTTAGTAAATAATGTTTCTTGTCGATAAGCCATTCGTCTCTGATTTTTTCAAAATGACTGTCAGGGATAATGCCATCCCTGTGGTCGGTACGGATATAGCAAAAAAGTTAGGTCTTTATAGTGGGACAAAAATAATTAGTGAAGACAGAGCTATTGAAATGGCTCGAGAGTCAGATAATCTTACAGTCTATACTACATCTGAAAATTCAATAGGTTGGATATCGAAACATTTAGCTTTCATCAATCTTCCTGAAAAAATAGCGCTATTTAAAGACAAGTTAAAATTTCGAGAACTAACAAAATCAATTTTTCCAAATTTCTATTTCAAAAAGGTTTGCGTAGAAGATTTGAAAAAGGTTCAGTTTAATGAAATGCCACTGCCATTTATCATCAAGCCAACGGTTGGTTTTTTTAGCATGGGAGTTTATAAGGTTTCAAATTTTAAGGAGTGGACTAACACAATTGATTCAATAATTGCAGAAATAGATCAAATTAAGGATTTATA
>JAIWHJ010000098.1:0-6444 GCA_048629695.1 Promethearchaeota archaeon | reverse complement strand
TCTGTCAGTCGAAGCCCAGGTTGAAGCCCGGGTACTGATGATGTCCACCAACAACATCCTTTCCCCTGCCAATGGAGAACCAATTATTATCCCATCACAGGATATTGTTCTTGGTCTTTATTACATGACTCGTGAATCGGTCAATGTGAAAGGTGAAGGCATGGTGTTTGCCGATGTCGATGAAGTGCATCGTGCCTACGATAACGGTTTTGCACATCTGCAGGCGAAAGTTAAAGCGCGTGTTAAAGAAGTGGTTTACGATGAGGATGGTAATCTACAGGAACGTACTGTGATTGCAGATACCACGGTTGGTCGTGCCCTGTTGTCCGAAATCGTACCGCCAGGCCTGCCATTTGAGGCGATCAATCTGGTGCTTGGTAAGAAGACCATTTCTAATCTGATCAACATGTGTTATCGCCAGGTTGGTTTGAAAGACACGGTTATTTTTGCCGACCAGTTGATGTACACCGGTTTCCGTTATTCAACCAAAGCTGCCGTCTCTGTTGCTGCAAAAGATATGATCGTGCCCGAAGAGAAAGAGACGATCCTTGAGCATGCTGAAGACGAGGTCAAAGAGATTCAGCAGCAATATGCATCCGGCCTTGTCACCCAGGGCGAGCGCTACAACAAGGTTGTTGATATCTGGTCGCGCACCAATGACCAGGTGGCCAAGGCCATGATGGATGTACTGGGTACTGAAGTGAAGCAGGATGCTGAAGGCAATACCGTCACGCAGCCTTCGTTTAACTCCGTGTACATGATGGCCGATTCCGGGGCGCGTGGTTCGGCTGCGCAGATTCGCCAGCTGGCCGGCATGCGCGGCCTGATGGCCAAGCCGTCCGGCGCGATTATCGAGTCGCCGATCAAGGCGAATTTCCGCGAAGGCTTAAGCGTACTGGAGTACTTCATCTCAACCCACGGCGCCCGAAAAGGTCTTGCTGACACAGCGCTTAAAACCGCGAACTCCGGCTATCTCACAAGGCGGCTTGTAGATGTTTCCCAGGACTCAACCATTATAGAGCACGACTGCGGCACAATGGACGGCATCCAGATGGAACCGCTCATGGAGGGAGGCGAGATAATTCAACACGTCGGGGACCGTATTTTAGGTCGCGTGGCTTTAGAGGATATTGAAGATCCTTTTACAGGCAATGTCCTGGTGCATGCAAACGAGCAGATTACCGAGGATAGCGTCAAGTTGATAGAGGATGCCGGGATGGACCGGGTACTTATTCGTTCAGTGTTGACATGCAGGTCAAAACGCGGCGTGTGTGCAATGTGTTACGGTCGTGACCTCGGAAGGGGACACATGGTCAATAAGGGAGAGGCGATCGGCATAATCGCGGCCCAGTCGATCGGTGAGCCTGGAACCCAGCTTACCATGCGGACATTTCATATAGGCGGGACAGCCAGTCGGACCGTTGAGCAGGCGGAAATTCGGACCAGGCACTCAGGGGTTGTTAAATACGAAAATCTTCATGTGGTGACCAATCATGAAGGGAAAATAGTGGTCATGAACAGGAATGGAGAGGTCGGCATCATCGGACCGCAGGGCAGAGAACGTGAACGTTATCACCTGAACTACGGCGCTCAGATGCTGGTTGCCGATGGTGCGGAAGTTGAGTCCGGCGCCCTGATCGCAGACTGGGATCCATACACGATTCCAATAGTGAGCGAAATCGGCGGTACGATCAAGTTCGGTGATATCGTTGAAGGCTCGACCATGCAGGAGCGCGTGGACGAGGTAACCGGCAAGTCCAGTTATGTAATTGTTCAGTCCAGGGCAACACAGATGAACCCGAGAATCACGATCAAGGACTCCAAGGGCCGGAGCACTAAGCTCCCGTCAGGGTCCATTGCCCGTTATTCATTGGCTGTAGGGACGATTATAAACGTTAAAGAGGGGGACTTGATCGAACCCGGCAAGATATTGGGCAAGATTCCGAGAGAAACTACCAAGACCAAGGACATTACAGGTGGTCTGCCGCGTGTAGCCGAATTGTTTGAGGTCCGTAAACCCAAGGAATATGCGATCATCACGGAGATCAACGGCAGGGTGAGCTTTGGCAAGGATCTTAAGGGCAAAAGACGGGTCATTGTCACGCCTGACTTAGGTGATTCCAAGGAATACCTGATCCCCAAAGGCAAACATATCAGCGTCCACGAGGGAGATTATGTGAGGGCCGGTGAAGCGCTCATGGATGGGTCACCAAACCCCAACGACATTCTGCGCGTTAAGGGAGTCAAGGAACTGGCCAAGTTTCTTGTCAACGAGATCCAGGAGGTTTACCGTCTGCAGGGCGTTAAAATTAATGACAAGCATATAGAAGTGATAGTTCGCCAGATGCTGCGCCGGGTCCAGATAACGAATGTCGGCGACAGTACGTTCATGTTGGGTGAGCAGGTTGAGTGGTGGCGGTTTGTCGAAGAGAATGAAAAGATTGTAAAGACGGGTGGCAAGGCCGCTGTGGCTGAGCCGCTTCTTCTTGGAGTGACAAAGGCATCCTTGAGTACGGACAGCTTTATTTCAGCCGCATCGTTTCAGGAGACCACAAAGGTCCTCACAAACTCCGCCATGGCTGGACGCGTTGACCATTTGGTCGGACTTAAAGAAAACGTGATCATGGGCCGTCTGGTTCCCGCCGGCACAGGCATTGAGCCTTATACAGCTAACTGGGGACTCACAGAGACCTGATTCCACAAGGGTTCAGGGGGGTCGGAGGTTGACGGATTTGTAATGCTTGACTGGTGAAATCCATGGCATAAAAAATCGCAAAATAACCCGTTGATGTGGATGGTGTCAGCGGGTTATTTTTTGTTGTCGGAATAGGATCACAGATTGTCCTTGACAAGTAGGGCAAGTTCTATTATTAATCTCTGTTCTTCCGTTTATTACACAGCTCATTTCAAGATGTTGTGTTCAGGGTTCAGGGTTAAACAGGGAAAAATTCCGGTGAACCTTGAACCCGGAATCTTTAATAGTATTAAATAAGTTTTTTGGAGCTTTGATTTATGCCGACTATCAATCAACTCGTGAGGCACGGACGCAAGAAGATTTTAAGCAGGACCAACACGCCTGCACTAAAAGGGTCGCCTCAGAAAAGAGGTGTGTGTGTTCGTGTTTACACCACTACGCCGAAAAAGCCTAATTCCGCCTTGCGTAAGGTGGCCAGGGTCAGGCTTACAAACGGGATAGAGGTGACATCATACATTCCCGGCATTGGACACAACCTCCAGGAACATTCAGTGGTGCTCATCAGGGGTGGAAGGGTAAAGGACCTGCCGGGCGTGCGATATCATGTAGTTCGTGGAACTCTGGATGCACTGGGTGTGAGTGACCGCAGACAGGGTCGTTCCAAGTATGGAGCAAAACGGCCTAAATAATATTCAGCCGGAGATAAGGGGTCCGGGAACAAAAGCCTGTCCAATGGTTGGGATTTTTGAGGATGGGCAATGTTCTGACACAGGACTCCTTTATTGCGAATAGGAGTGAACAATGCCGAGACGTAAACTGATCGCAAAGAGACCAGGCATCCCTGATCCGCGATATAACAGCATGTTGGTATCTAAATTTATCAACGGTATTATGTTGCAAGGCAAGAAGAGTATTGCCAGGCGGATTTTTTACGATGCAATGGATATTCTGGAAAAAAGAATTTCCGAAGAGGATCCGATTGCGGTTTTCGAAAAGGCCATGGACAAGGTTCGGCCCCGCGTGGAAGTAAAGTCCAGGCGTGTAGGCGGGGCTACATATCAGGTTCCGGTGGAAGTCAGGCCTGAAAGGCGTAATGCCCTGGCAATCAGGTGGATCGTCGATTTTTCACAGAAACATTCCGGGAAATTCATGGCTGAAAAGCTTGCGGCTGAGTTGCAGGATGCATACAATAACCGCGGCGCCTCTGTGAAAAAACGTGAGGACACGCACAGGATGGCCGAAGCCAACAAGGCCTTTGCCCATTATCGGTGGTAAGGGCACGCAAAATTATCTCCTGCGTTGACAGGAATGTCGTTTTAGGTTAGTATGAAAGATTTGCTGGTTCAAAATCTGGAATGAGAATGTATTCTGCCTGACCATCTGACGGAAACAATGATCAGGCGGCGCTTTTCAGGGGAAAGCAAGTAGGTCGGCCTCATTGTTCCGGCCCCACGGGCAGTTAGGAGAGATTGCTTGGTGAAAGCAACAGAGGGGTTGAGGGAAATAATCAGTCGTGGAACCCAACGTCTCAATTGCGCGAGTACGCAATATCGGTATAATGGCCCACATCGATGCGGGCAAGACCACTACCACTGAACGAATTTTATATTACACGGGCCGATCCCATAAGATAGGCGAGGTCCATGACGGCGCCGCGGTCATGGATTGGATGGAGCAGGAGCAGGAGCGGGGCATTACAATAACAGCGGCAGCCACGACCTGTATCTGGAACGATCATAAAATAAATATAATCGACACCCCCGGACATGTTGACTTTACCATAGAAGTGGAGCGATGTTTAAGGGTGTTGGATGGCGTAATCGCAATATTTTGCGCGGTTGGGGGAGTTGAGCCCCAATCCGAGACGGTTTGGCATCAGGCCGAACACTATTCGATCCCCAGGATCGCCTTTATAAACAAAATGGACCGGATCGGCGCGGACTTCGAGCGTGTCATAGACATGATGGTCGACCGCTTAGGAGCCAATCCCCTTCCCGTCCAGATACCGGTTGGCAGCGAGGATCAGTTCCAGGGTGTCATAGACCTCATTTTAGAAAAAATGTTGGTTTTTGACAAGAAGTCCCAGGGATTAAATGTAATTGAAAAACCGATCCCGTCTGATTTCACAGATCAAGTCACGGCCGCACGAATGGCCCTTATCGAGAAGTTGGCCGACTTCGATGAAAGGGTCATGGAAAAGTATCTGGAAGAGCAACCTATATCCGCCTCTGAGATAATTCAGGCAATCAGGCTCGCAACCTTACGGTTGGAGCTGGTGCCGGTTTTTTGCGGCAGCGCATTCAAGAATAAAGGCGTTCAGCCGCTCTTGAACGCCGTGATCTCATATCTGCCTTCTCCCATGGATGTGCCGGCTATAAAGGGAATAAACAAAGAGGGTAAAATTGAGGTCAGAGAGACGAACGAGAAGGAAAAGCTCTGTGTTCTGGCGTTCAAGCTAACCACAGATCCATTTGTGGGTAATCTTGCTTACCTGCGCGTCTATTCAGGCGTGTTAAAGGCCGGAGACAAGATATACAACCCGTCAAAGCGAAAAAAGGAAAAAATAGCCCGAATTGTCAGAATGCACGCCAACAAGCGTGAAGAGTTGAAGCAGGTCGGGCCCGGCGATATTGCAGCAGTTGTCGGCCTGAAGTTCACCACCACCGGCGACACCTTATGTCAGGCAGGCGACAGCCTCCGGCTTGACACCATGGATTTTCCGGAGCCGGTTATCAGTACGGCGATTGAGCCTAAAGGGGTGGCGGATGAAGAAAAACTGCGCGAAAGCCTTGCAAAGATTGCAATAGAAGACCCATCATTCAGGACCACTGCTGATCCTGATACAGGCCAGATCTTAATTTCCGGTATGGGTGAACTCCATCTTGAAATTATCACGGATCGGCTGGTCCGTGAATTCAAGGTCGGCGTCAATGTTGGAAAGCCCCAGGTCGCATACAAGGAAACCTTTGAGGGAACTGCAAAGGCCGAGGGCAAATTTGATCAGCATACCGGTGGAAAAGGCCAGTATGGTCACGTGTGGCTGGAGTTTCGGCCCATGGCAAGGGGATCGGGATTTGAGTTTGAAAATTGTGTGGATGAAGAGATTGTTCCCGCTGAATTCATCACTGCGGTTAAAAAGGCGGTAGAGGCCGGCCTTGATTCCGGTCCACTTTTAGGGTTTTCGGTAGTGGACGTCAAAATCAGCCTGGTCGACGGATCCTATCACCAGGAAGATTCCACTGAACAGGCATTCGGTATTGCCGCCGCCATGGCATTCAGGAAAGGCGCATTAGAGTCTCGGCCCGTCCTACTCGAGCCGATCATGAAACTTGAGGTTATCCTGCCCGAGGCATACCTTGGGGACGTTATCTCGGACTTAAACAGCAAGCGGGCACGGATTTTCGGGATGGAAGGCCGTGATAACGGTTATCAAGCCGTCAAGGCCCAGGCGCCGCTCGCCGAGATGTTCGGATATTCAACAGATCTTCGCTCCGTCACACAGGGCAGAGCAATTTTTACAATGCAATTTGCCTGTTACGACAAGGTGCCGGAAAATATTGCCGAACAGATAATAAAAAAAGTCAGGGGATTTATTTAGTACCTTAGTGGTAATTTTCTTGTTTTTTATACCCCTCAAGGGGGTACTGAAATGAGTGGCAAGAAATCAAAAAGGTGAAATATTTTTAAATAGTTACACGCAGCTGTTAAGGTACTTATCCAGGACCTTTAAAAATTTCCAGTTTATCTGG
>JAIWHJ010000097.1:0-6454 GCA_048629695.1 Promethearchaeota archaeon | reverse complement strand
GGAATAACCCAGACAAACTGGAATTCTTTAAAGGTCCTGGACTATTTTCAGTACCCCCAAGGGGTATAAGTACCTTCACGAAAATATTTTCTAAGATACTAATAGAAACTTACCCGCTATTTTTTTCAAGACATTTCTGCAGAGTTTCTTTTAAAGCCTCTTTGGTAAACGGCTTTGCGATAAATTCGTTCACTCCTGCCTTTGATGCCAGACCAGTCTGAGATTTTTCGGTTTCAGTTGTAGCCATCAGAATATAAAGGCCTGGCCGATTGCCGGACTTTCTAATCTCTTTTACCAACTCTATTCCATCCATATTCGGCATATTCAGGTCAGTGACCAGGAGATCGACAGGCTCGTCTGATTGCAGATATTTAAAGGCTGTTCCGCCGTCTTCCGCAGTTTCCACCTTCACCGCCAGGTCAGCGGCTACACTCTTGTAGAAGAAAAGCATGGCCTTTGAATCATCAACAAATAAAATGCGTCCGGCTGCGGTCGAGCAATCTTCAACCTGCAATCGTTTTGCATAAGCCGTAGACCGCACCTCTTTCATTTTCTCCAGCGCTTCCCGAAAGAATAAAACCGTGTCCTTGTCTTGAGTCGCAACTAATGATTTTATCATGGTTTCCGCATGCGTGTCAGAGTCAAAGACACCCTTAAACAGCTTTATTGCCCGTGCCGCAATTAAAGCTGTTACAAGACGGGCGCTTTGTTCGTTTCCGCGATCAAGCACTTTATTTAATTTTTTTATAATAGCGGGATTGAACTGACTTTCTATGCCTGTCACGACAGCCATCAACACCAGTTCGTCCTTGTCTTCAAGTCCATCGGAAAGGGCTATGATGCTGCGCATTGAACTAATCTTTCCAAGCGCCTCGTATAAGGCAAACTTCAGGTTCAGCTCAATATCCGGATCCTGGTCAATCATGGAAATAATGATATCTGCGCCCTTCTTTTCGCCTATTTTCCCTATTACATTAGCAGCCATTATCCTTTCATCCTTATTACCGGATTCAAGACAATTTTCCAGCTCGGGCAGAATCGCTTTTCCTATTGAAGCTATGGCAGTGAGAACACATTTTCTAAACATGGGGTTTGGATGATGAATTCGAGAAACAAGAAATGCCATGGAGTCTTCATCTGTAAATGCGGCGATGTTCTGAATGGCGGAAGCGGACTGAAGGTCGCACTCCCCACTTTTTCTTAAATAATCATCTCGCATAGTGATAAAATTCTTTAATGCCGAAAGCACCTTTGAAGCATCCAGCTCCATAAGCGACTGCATGGCCCAGGCCGCAACAGTAGCGTTTCCGGACTCAAGAAACGGCATAATCGAATCGACAAGCGCAGGGTCCTTGAAATTACCCAATGCCCTTATGATTTCACCGGCAAGATCATCGTCATCCCTGTTTGCCTCAAGCATGTTTAAGAGAACCTGGAGAGCGGAAGCCGGCGCGTTTTCGCCGGCGCGTCTAATGCAAAGAAGTCGGACCTTATCTGATTCATGATTTAAACCGGCTATGATCCGATCGTCCTGGCCGTCCAGCACATCAAACATGGTGTGATAGATCATTTCATCAACTGCCAGGTCGCCGGTGGGGTTTGCAAGGAGATCAGACAATTCCGGTATGACATCTGTTTGTCCGGCTGCCTTGATTTCATCCAGAATCGTAATCTGCTCTATCATGTCCTTATTAAGAAAATCGCTTAGGTTGCTCATAATTCATCCCTTAAAATCCCAGATTTTCCAGCACTTGGTTTACAGAGGCCTGGTCAAGCTCGCGTTCCTCCTCATCTCCGGCCCCTGTCATAGTGTCGATATAGGAATCAACATCTTTCTGTGCAAGCGCTTTGCTTTCCTCGACTGTGATGCTTTTATTCTGCTCCTTGTGTTTCAATTGAGAGCCGAATGAGACGACCATTGCGACAAGCTGTATCTGGAAATCAGTGAGGAGCTTAATGATCTTTAAAATCCGCTGCCCTGAAAGATCCTGAAAAGAGAGCGCCTGGGTTATCTTCGTAACCACTGACCCAATGCTGTCCGCAATCCCGAACGATTTTTCTATCTTTTCAAAAATTTCAGACTGGTCTTCAATGGTCATGAGACTCTGGGTGTCAAGCTTTGCCGATGGGGCGGGTTCCGCGGCTATAGTTGACATATTATCGATTAATGCCAGGCTGTCCTCCAGTATTTTATTCAGGTTATCAATCCGTGGATCAGGCTTGGCTGCCGGAGGAGCCGGAGGATCTTCGGCCTTATCAGACGGGACTTCAATTTCAACCTCCTCAGTGGGAGGGACCTCGAGCGGCAGACTCATATCCAAAAAAATGGTGCTCTGTCCGGAATCCATTTTTTTTAACAGATTTGTGATCCCTTTATCACTGCAGGCATCGCCCAGGGATGTAAATAGATCCGTCATCGGCACCTGATAAAAATTGTCTTCATCCGGGTTTAATTCGGCAACCTTGGGGCTGACACTGTCATAGAACACATCGGAATTGAATATCTCTTCAGCCTTGGTCCGGGCGGTTGTGATATGGGTCTTTACGGTCTCGTTGGTGCATAGCTCATAGAGCGTCTGGAAAATGACGTCCAGCGGGAACAGGAAACGTGTCCTCTTCTCCGTCTTCACCCGCGGTTCGGCCGGTTGTTCAGGAGCCGCGTCTGTTTCCTCCTGAATTGCGGAAATAATTTTTTGTGCTTCAAGCACGGTTTTCTTAAGCTCGTCCACTTTTGCGACAATAGACGGCTCTTCCGGCTCCTCTTTGAATTCAGATTCCACCGGCTTTTGAAAGGCGCTATGATCCTTTAAAAGGGCCAGTAGATTCTTGACATCATGGGCCTGTTCCTGGACATTTTCAACGTGATCCATGATTTCCATGGCCGCCTTTTCCGTCATCTTCACAATGTCACGCAACTCGTTTTTAGCGACTTCTATTTTCTCGTCGGCATCGTCAAGATCAGCCCGTTTAGACCGACGGTCTTCAGCCGGCAGATCCATGATGGTGGAAGTGAGATTCTTGGCCAGATTGCCGATATCATTGTAAAGATTATTGGAAACTGATTTGTAGAATTCATCGTTCCCCGGGTCGTCGTCAGGCAGTTCCTGCATATCTCCGGCCGTTTCCGCCACTTGCGGATCAGGTACGAAATCATCACCCGGCCTCTCAGCCTTGATAATTTTGTCAACTACCTTGGCAACGCTGCTTTCATGGGTTTCCAGTACCGTGATATTATAGACCACGTCCTCTGCGGCAATCCTTAAGAATCCGGAATAGATTTCAAGATTGACCTCGGATTTTTTTTCAGTAGTCATAATTCAGACCTCGTGAAATTAATTGGGCGGATGACTTCTCTATTTCGGCTTCTTTTTTAATCTTGAATTTTTCCTGAATTCGCTCAAGAGTGACAAGCCGGACCTTACGCGAAGAGGGTGTGAGAAAAGACTTGAGCTTTCTTTCAAGGACTCTTGGATTCAATTCGGTCCCAATGGCAATGACACCTTCTGCGATGATCTTCTGTAAAAGCAGTTCATGGTCCGTCCTTTGCCGCAAGTTGGTTGCAAAAGGAATCAGGAAAAAATTTGAAAAAATCACGCCATACAGTGTCGAAGTAAGGGCGACCGGCACCATAGCTAAAATAACCGATGTATCTCCCACGCCGGCCAGCATTCCGATAAGACCTACAACGCTTCCCATAAGGCCGAAGGACGGGAATAAATCAGCCATGGTCCTTAAGACACGCTCGGAGTCATCGCGCCTCAGCCTGAAAAAATACATCTCTGTTTTTAAGATATCACTTATCTGCTCCACTTTGAAGCCGTCTACAACAAAACCAAGTGCCCGCCGGAGAAAAAGAATCGAGGTCTCCTCCTCATCTTCCTGAAGGGAAAGAATGCCCTGAAATTTCGATTTCACCGAAAGATCCACAAGTATTTGCACAATAGTCTCAGGACTCTTATACGGCACACGGTACGATGCTTTGACAACATTAAAGACAATCTTTAATCGTTCCAATCGATAAGAGATAAGTGTTGCTCCAAACGTTCCACCGATCACGATCATCAACCCGGCAATATTAAAGTAAAGGCCGATGTTGCCGTGCATGAAAAAACCGACCAGAAAGAGAAAAAAACAAGCTGTCAAACCAATAATATTTTTATTTTTCATTTAATTTCGGGCAAAATTCCCTGTGTTTAAAGGTAAATATTCGGCAGCACTCCATCTGTCCACGATCAGGTCTTCCAGCATACTTATGTATAGCTGAAAGACCTGATCGTGAACACCTGGAGCACTGTCAAACATTTACAGACCGAGGTTCTTTGTAATATTTCCATACAAGCCGAATATTTACCCTTGTTGAATGGGACTGATTGGGTCATCTTACCCATGAATTACCAAATTTTTCAACCGATATGTTGAAAAAAGGTAACCATAGGGCAAAGAGTTATTTTTTTTAAAATATTTATAAATAATTCTGGTTTAATTAGGTTGACTTCTATAAACTTGGATTGATATAAATCAATAATAATTTTTTTGTTTTTTTAAGAACATACAATTACAAAATATTATGGGAGAAAGAAATGGGAAACAAACATGATGATGCCTTTATCCTTTGGTTTGATGAAATATCGATTGGTGATGTTCCGAGTGTAGGCGGAAAAAACGCCTCGCTGGGTGAAATGTACCGAAACCTGGCTTCAGAAGGGGTGGCTGTGCCGAATGGTTTTGCCATAACAGCCCATGCATACAGGCATTTGCTTAAAACCGCGGGTGTGGAGGGTGATATCGAGGCAGCCCTGGCCGGGCTTGATACGCATGATATGAAAAATCTCCAGGAGCGAGGGGAGAAGGCAAGAGACATTATCCGCACCGCTGAGTTTCCCGATGACCTGCGTCAGGCTATTCTTGAGGCCTATGCCAAGATGGAAGAGCAATACGGACCGGACGTGGATGTGGCGGTACGTTCTTCGGCCACGGCCGAGGACCTGCCTGACGCCTCCTTTGCAGGACAGCAGGAAACATATCTGAATATTCGAGGGACTGACGCCCTGATCGATAACTGCCGCAAGTGTTTTGCAAGCCTTTTCACCAACCGGGCTATTTCCTACAGGCATGACAAGGGGTTTGGCCAGTTTGACGTTTATCTCTCAATTGCGGTGCAGAAAATGATCCGCAGTGACGCGGCCTCGGCCGGTGTAATATTTTCAATTGATACTGAGAGCGGTTTTCAGGATGCGGTTTTTTTGACCGGCGCCTGGGGACTGGGAGAGAACGTTGTCCAGGGGTCGGTCAATCCTGACGAGTTTTATGTGTTCAAGCCGACCTTGAAACAGGGTAAAAGGCCTATTGTCGGGAAGCGTGTTGGCAGCAAGGAAATAAAGATGATTTACAACCCGGACCCGTCGGCGGACGAACCGGTTCTTAATATCGACACAACGCCGGAAGAACGGGGAAAGTATGTACTTAACGATGATGAGATTCTTAAGCTTGCAAAATGGACCTGCATTATTGAAGACCATTACCAAAAGGCCATGGACATTGAATGGGCCAAGGACGGAGACGGCAAGGAGGTTGGAACCGGTGATCTGTACATTGTCCAGGCAAGGCCTGAAACGGTTCATTCTCAGACCAGCAAAAAGTTCATGGAAACTTACAAACTGCAAGAGACCGGCAATCTTATTGTGACCGGGCAGGCGGTCGGAACCAAGATCGGGCAGGGTATTGCCAATGTTATTGAAAACGTGGAAGACATCCATGATTTTAAAAAGGGCGAGGTGCTGGTAACAGACATGACCGATCCTGACTGGGAGCCGATCATGAAAATTGCAGGCGCTATTGTCACAAACCGCGGCGGCAGGACCTGCCATGCGGCGATCATATCACGGGAACTCGGAATCCCCTGTATTGTCGGAACCAGGGATGGTTCCATAAAGATTAAAAATGGTTCTGAAATTACTACTTCCTGCGCAGAGGGCGAGACAGGCAACATCTACGAGGGGCTCCTTAAGTTTGAGGTTGACAAGCTGGATCTTGAAAAAATACCTAAGACCCGGACAAAGATCATGATGAACGTCGGTATCCCGGAAAGGGCATTCTCAGAAGGACAGATTCCGAATGAGGGGGTCGGTCTGGCCAGGGAGGAGTTTATCATTAATTCGCACATCGGCATCCATCCGCTGGCCCTTTATTACTTCGACGACTTAAAGGCCAAGGCCGAAGCCGGTGACACTGATTCAGCGGATGTGGTCAATGAGATTGAGGCCAGGACCACTGCCTATCCTGACAAGAAGCAGTTTTTTGTTGACAAGATAGCTGAAGGGGTAGGGCGCATCGCGGCCGGATTTTATCCTAAAGATGTGATTGTGCGGCTCTCTGATTTCAAGAGCAATGAATATGCAAACCTGGTTGGCGGCGCCTTCTACGAACCTGTGGAAAGCAATCCCATGATAGGCTG
>JAIWHJ010000096.1:0-6504 GCA_048629695.1 Promethearchaeota archaeon | reverse complement strand
TCCCGCATGGCTGCGTTGCTCGTCGGTTAAATAGCCCTGCTGTTCGCCCTCCTCGCGCCTTGCCATGCGGGCGCCTCAACACCTGAAAATGTAAATTTATTTTTGGGGAACCCTAAGGGTAAAAAAATGGAACCTAAACAGCGTCTCAAGGAACTGTTACTTGAAAAATCGTATAGAAAAGGAAAATTCAGGCTAACATCAGGCAAAGAAAGTGATTTCTATATCGACGGCAAACAGACTACGCTTTCCGCTGAAGGGGCATACCTGTGCGGCAAACTTATGTTTGATATTATTCAGAATCAGCCGGATTCGGTTCAGGCCGTTGGCGGCATGACACTTGGCGCTGATCCGCTGGTTACCGCCGTCTCCATAGTCAGCTTTCTTGAGAAAAGTCCGATTCCGGCCTTTATTGTTCGAAAGGAATCAAAAGGGCATGGTACCGAGGCCAATATTGAAGGAATGAAAAATATTCCCGATAGAGCAAGGGTGGCTTTGCTGGAAGATGTTGTGACCACAGGAGGCACTCTGCTGAAGGTGATTGAACGAATCGAGGCCCAGGGGTTTGAAGTCGGCGTTATTGTCACGGTTGTCGAACGTCAGGAAGGCGGGGCTGAAATCCTTGCAGATAAAGGTTACAAACTGGAATCAATTTTTACGAGGCAAGAGTTGCTCGCATAAACCGGAATTGTCGACTTGACAACCGTTATCCTGTCATTATATGATAGCGGTTATTAATTTTTCACGGTCTGTTTGTTTGAAAAATTATGTTTTATTATCAATGAGTTAGCAGGTTGCCGCCTGCCAAACCCGGGAATCTTACCCGTCCTGATATTAACGAACTTACAATAGATTACGCTGATTTTTCAAAATGAAAATCTTATCAAACCCAGGCTGGAGCAGTTTTCGTTCAGGCACGAATTAGGACTATCATGAATAAAGGATGGGAACCCAAGATAATCGCCTTTCTTTGTAACTGGTGCAGCTACCCGGCAGCCGATCTTGCCGGGGTCGGTCGCATGCAGTATCCTTCAAATATTAGAATAGTCAGGGTTCCGTGCTCCGCCCGCATAAGCGCCAACCTGATACTGTCCGCCTTGAAATCAGGGGCGGACGGGGTTCTTGTCTCGGGATGTCACCCCGGAGACTGCCACTACATCGACGGAAATCTGTATGCCAGGCGCCGTTTTGCCCTGCTTAAGAACCTTATTGAATTCATAGGAATTGAGCCCGGTCGGGTCAATTTTTCATGGATAGCCGCGTCTGAGGGCGGAAAGTTCGCCGATGTCGTGAAAACGGTTTCCGCATTGGTAAAGGAACTCGGTCCCGCGGACCGCATGATCAAATCATTTTAACAACTCAGGTAAGGCACTAAAAAGAGAACCAGTCATGTCGGCAATTAACAGCAAGATCACAGAAAAAATCAGGGGCAAGGCAAAAGAACTCCTTGCTTCCGAAAAGATATCCGCCTTTGTGGGATTTACGGACGGAACTCTGCCAATGACTTCAAGGCCTTTTATTGCAAGGAACCCTGAAGATGTGGACAGGCTTGTCTTTAACAGCTTTTGCGTTGTAAATCCGGCCGTTTATCTCCCGCCCCTGCTGAAATCCTTTGAACCGCCGCGTAGACCGACTGACCCTCCGCCGGAAGGCCCGCTTCCAAAGGTCGGGATCCTGGCAACCGGATGTTGGTCCAGAAATATTTTAATTCAGGTACAGGAAAACCAGATTGCCAGGGAACGGGTAATAGTCCTGGGGACCGGATGCCGCGGCATGGTGGACATCAGGAAAGTGCAGAGCATGATTGACGGGAAAGAGATCGAAAAGGCATATGAACTCGATGATATGATTTCCGTGTCCGGAAAAGGATTTTCCGAAAAGATTCCGCTTGAGGACGTGCTGAGGGATAACTGCCTCTCCTGTATTTACCCCAATCCGGTCATTATGGACTACAGTGTCGGAGACCAGGCGCCTGAGAGGAAAGTCGACAACCGGTTCCCGCTTGTAGATGAAATAGAATCCAGGTCTTCAGATCAACGATGGGAGTGGTTTCAGAATGAAATATCCTCATGCATCAGATGCTATGCCTGCAGGAATGTCTGCCCGCTCTGTTACTGCCCAACCTGCTTTGTTGATGATTCCACGCCCCAGTGGGTTGGAAAGAGCCTGGATTCCGCCGACACATCGATTTTTCATATTTTAAGAGCTTTTCACTGTGCGGGCCGTTGCACAAACTGCGGGTCATGCGAGACCGTATGCCCCATGGGAATCAATATGCGGGTATTGACGAGCAAGCTGACAAAAGACGTGATTGATTTTTACGGCACGGAAGCAGGTCTTGATAAAGAGGCCCCGCTGCCGCTGACAACATACGGCAAAACCGACCAGCAGGACTTTATGGTGGGGTAAGATGAATTAGGAATGATGAATGATGAATGATGAATGTTATGAAAGTGATACCGTGAATATTTACGGACTTCGGCGGGCTGATCTTGAAAAATGGCTCAGTCAGTGGAGCAAGAATAACACGGTCTACTGTCCTGACGAAAAAATCGGGCACGGCACGGCATCATTTTCAGGATGGAAGATCTGGGAAGGCGATGCGCTCCCGAAAATCAAGCCCGGCCCTGCTAAATGTTCCATAAAGACCTTTTACTTTCCTCAGCCCGAGACCCTGCATACATTCTCAACCGCACCTGATGACCCGGACGCATTTCTACTTAAGGAGGCGGAAAGAGACACTTCCACCGACGTGCTTGTCGGAGTGAGGCCGTGTGATGCCAGGGCAGTGTACCTGAACGGGCTGCCTTATTCCCGGGATCCCTATTTTCAATACAGGGATTCCAAAACAATCCTTGTGGGGTTTTCCTGCCTTGAGCAGTGCTCGACCTGCTTTTGTCAGGATGTCGGCGGATCGCCGTTTGATACTCAACGACTTGACATCGCAATCACGGAGATCGAAGACCGGTTTATAGCTGAAGTCCTTTCAGATCGTGGAAAGGCCCTTGTGAAGGCCGTCGGAGGGGCCGATCCAGCCTCGGACAAAGACAGGGCCGAGCTTGACAGACTCAAGAACGAGGCAAAAATTTTAAAATCCGATCCAAGTGACAACCTGAAAGCAAAAGAGCTGATGGCGCTCTATAACGCCGGATTCTGGAACTCACTTGCCGACCCGTGCCTGAACTGCGGAGTATGCACCTTTTTATGCCCCACCTGTTATTGTTTTGACATCCAGGACGAGGTGATCGGGAACAAGGGCAGACGGATCCGGTACTGGGATTCCTGCATGTTCCCGCTCTACACGCAGCATGCCTCGGGCCACAATCCCAGGGGCCTGAAGGTGCAGCGTGTGAGAAACCGTTTCATGCATAAATTGAAATATTTTCCAGACCGTTTCGGCCCGCTTTCCTGCGTGGGATGCGGCCGGTGCATCAGGGATTGTCCTGTAAACATTGATATCCGAGAGGTCCTGAAGGATCTCCTTACCGTGGAGTAGGTTTATGAATACCTATCTGCCTTATTCGGCCCGCATTGATGATGCTGTAGTGGAAACCGAGGACGGCAATATCAAGACCTTCAGACTTGTGCTGGAAAACGAGAAAGAACGGCAAAAGTTTATCCATACCCCTGGACAGTTCGCCATGCTCTCACTGGCCGGAAAAGGCGAAATTCCTATTGGAATCGCATCTTCCCCCACAGAGCAAGGATACCTCATGTTCACGGTCAACAAGGCCGGAGTGGTGACCACGGCCCTGCACCAGATGTCTGTCGGCGCCAGGATCGGGGTGCGCGGCCCCCTTGGAAACGGATTCCCCATTGACACGGAACTAAAAGGAAAAAACATAGTAATCATTGCAGGCGGTTTTGCCTTTACCACGCTCAGGGCCACCCTGATCTACATACTTGCCAATCGGGCTGATTACGGGAAGGTTACCGTAATTTACGGAGCACGTACGCCAGGCATGCTTCTCTACAGAGATGAATTCAAGGAGTGGGAAAAACGGGAAGATGTGGATGTGCACGTCACCATTGACCAAAAGGCTCCGGGCTGGACCGGTCTTGTCGGTTTTGTGCCCACCGTTGCAGGCGAAGTGGGGCCATCCCCTGAAAACTCGGCAGCCCTTATCTGCGGGCCGCCGATCATGATTCGATTCACCATGCCGCCTTTGGAAAAGATCGGCTGGACCGACGACCAGGTCTATTTATCCCTTGAAAACCGCATGAAATGCGGACTCGGAGTCTGCGGTCACTGCAACGTAGGCCCGGTCTACCCATGCAAGGACGGCCCGGTCTTCACCAGAACCCAGGTGAAAAGCCTTCCGTTGGAATATTAGTTTTCATTGGGCAGGGATAAAATATAATCGATTAAAGATGATTTTAGCCGTCAGAAGGGGATCGGAGATAACTTTTTCTCCCTCCAATCCGACCGCAAAAAAAGTAATTTCCTATCATCGACTGTACATAATTCTTACCATATGTTATTATTGTAAGAATTTTTCATGAGGTAAAAAGACATGCAGACCACGATTACCACAAAATACCAGACCACAATTCCCAAAGCCATACGGCAAAAACTGGGCCTGTCAGTCCATGATACACTTGAATGGGATCTCAAAAACGGCACTATGGTAGTCAAACCCAGGAAAGCTAGCTTCTTGCGTTTCAGGAATATCGTCAGAATAGGTTCAGGAGACATTAAACGTGATATCCATAAAGCAAGAAAGCTAAGAGCTGCCAGGATAAGCACAGACAAGAAACCGTGATGCAAAAAGTCGTAATTGATACCAACTGCCTGATTTCCTATGTAACAGATCGCGATCTCAAACAGCAGGAGATTGTCTCATCGGTACTAGAACAGGCAGCCGGCTTGAAGATATGCATTTACTGTCACTTCCATGTAATCTGTGAATTCATTTTCGTCCTGGACTCTGTTTACGACGTAAACCCAAAAGACATAAAAGTTATGGCCCGGGAATTTTTATCAATGCCGGGTGTAGAATTCATTTCCGAGATCAACACAAAGACCCTGTTCAACTTCTGGCCAGAGCGCATCCGTGATTACGGCGATGCAATAATCGCCGCGACTTGCCGCCATATCAGGGGAAGCGCCGTGTTGACATTTGACGGCAAGTTCAAGGCCTCTCTTAAAGGACTCGGGCTGAAGATATATTAATTTTACGCCTTTATGCTGAAAACACTCATGCCCAGAAAAATCATGTACCCGATGTAACTTGCTAACAATATAGCACCTTCAAAGCGATTTATCCGGCCTGGCCCTCGAAATCCGTAGCCGAAAATGAATAAAAAGACTGTCAAAATGCTCATGACCAATATATCTCTGGAGAAAACTTCCTGAGCAACCGCTGTGGGATGAATAGCACCGGCGATCCCGACCACTGCTAAAGTATTGAAAAGATTGGATCCGAGTATATTGCCCAAGGCGATGTCATGTTCACCTTTGCGGATGGCCATCACAGACGAGGCCAGTTCCGGAAGCGATGTGCCCAGCGCCACAATCGTCAGGCCGATGACCAGGTCGCTGAGACCGAAACCGTGGGCGACTTCCACAGCTCCCCAGACAAGGATGCGGGAACTCACGATCAACAGCGCCAGTCCAAGCACCAGCCGGAACAACGCTCGCCAGAAAGGCATAGCATGCTCTTCGAGTTCCTGTACCATTTCACCACCCAAAACATCAACCCGTTGCCGCAGTCCCTGGAGAATGGTCCAGGACATTAGACCTCCAAGCACGCCCAATAAAATCCAGGCATCGATCCGCGTCAATTCGCCGTCACGGATCTGAAAAGCAGCCAGCCCGGTAACGGCGATAAGGATCGGCAGTTCCTTACGCAACACCCGGGAATGGACGGCCATGGGACTGATCAACGCTGTCAGTCCCAGGATTAAAGCGATATTGGTGATGTTCGAGCCGTAGGCGTTGCCGAGTGCAAGGCCTGGGTTGCCCTGCATGGCAGCTAATGCCGAAACCACCATTTCCGGAGCCGATGTGCCAAAACCGACAATCACCATGCCGATAAGCAAAGGCGGCACACCAAGATGCCGCGCCGTGACAGACGAGCCCTCCACGAAAAGGTCGGCACCCCAAATCAGAACTAATAAGCCGCCGATAACGGCGACAGATGCAAGCATCATTCAGTTTTACCTTTTTCTAACCCAGATAAACTGGAAATTTTTAAAGGTCCTGGACTATTTTCAGTACCCCCTCTGAGGGGTATAAGTGCCTTAAAACATGTGGCACAGCAGGCGTCACATATAACTTCGGAGTTTTTCTGCCACAAAAAACAAGAAAATTACCACTAAGGCACTAAACTCATCCCTGATCATGTTGCCTTCCGCTTCCTCAATCAACTTGAATAAGCCAAAACCTGCCTTACCTTCATCAATCTGCTGCCCCAATTCCTCCACTTACGTGTTAGTTTCTTTTTGAGTTTCAATTTATGGGTAAAGGGCAGGGCTAGTTCTGCCCTTTACCCATAAATAAATATG
>JAIWHJ010000095.1:0-6534 GCA_048629695.1 Promethearchaeota archaeon | reverse complement strand
GGTAACAACAGTAATCCTCGTCGGTATAAAAACAGGACTGCCGATTATTTCCGCGCTGGATCAGATGCAGGGGAACGCCGGGTATGATGATGCGAGGTCGTCGAGGCATAAATATAATTTATCACTCTTTCACTTGATTATCTATCCGAAAAACGTGGTCTGTCTCCTATTTCTCTATTTCTCGGTCCCCTATTTTTCTTATTTTTGTGCGCTGTGATAGGCCTCCTCGATCCGGGCTTCTACATACGCTGCCAGCTTTTCGTCGGGTTCCGTTATATCGAAGCAATACCCGTCCTCACCAAGCAGGCCGTCGGGAATAAGATCCCCTTTCTCTTCGGGGTCTGTGATCATGTCTTTAAAAAAACACACCGACATCCACCGGTCCTTTGGATCATCGTCCACCACGTCTGCCATAACATACAAGGATCGATTTTTCTGGCCGGGATGCGCTGCTCTAAGGGAGTAACTTACCTCCGGCCGGGCATTGAATGAAAGTTCAGCTTCCTTTTGGGCCTCCAAAAAGTTTTTAATCCGAAAAAATATGCTTTTCATCCCGTTAGTGTCCTGCCAGGATTCGATAAAATGTTCCATCTCCTGCATAACTTCTGCCTCCAATCGGTTAATTTTACAAAGCGTTATGGTTTACTTCGATTCATACCTGCTTACAATTTCCGCGATGCGTGCAGTAATATAGTCCGCAAACTCCCTGGCCCGAGCCTCGGACATTATTGCGATGCCGTCTGCCAGTTCGGAAATTTTTTTTTCCTCCAGCCCTGTGGTTTTTTGGACCATGAATTCCTCCACCTCCCCGTTTTCAGGAAGAAGGCCGCATCCACCGGCCGTACCAAGGAAGGTGTCACCCACGAAAATCGGAGCAGCCACTTTAACCATGGCGAGATCGCACTCCCCGATCACCGGTTTCCGGGTCGCCTTTGCCTCCGCGGTAAAATTCTGCGCTGCTACGGCGCAGATGGCACCGATTGCCTCGGGTTTCTTCTTGATGACCGGGCAAATCCGGTTGCACCAATTTTCATAATGGCTCACGTGAGCACCGTTCACGTCCGAGACGGCACAGCCTATGCCAAATTTCTCATGGAGGTCTTTTACAAAATCGTTCCACTCATTTTCACTTAACAGGTCCGTTAGTGTCATGGTTACTGCTCCTTCCATTTTTTTGTTCCCGGCCGATAATAAGTAACCGCCGAAGTGTCAAATAAACAGGTAACATTTTTAAATAAAATATCGGCTACCTGTCGTGTTGTCAACCTTCACTTTTATTTTTTAGGGAGGTTTTTGGCTACCAACTTAAAACGGGACATTTTCTGCCATTTTGGCTCTGTGGCAATTCCCAAATTAAGCAAAATTTGTGGAGTTGCTAACTAATTGAATTTACGGACTGTCCCGCCTTAAGTTGGTAGCCATATTTTCTAAGGTACTAAAAAGTTTTGATCTCTGCAATCCGTTAAAGCTTACGTGAGATTGATTATATATTGACCTGATGGCTCAATGTGTCCAAAAAATCCACCTTTAATCAACAGGAATTAACAAGGTCTGTTCATACACCATTTTTCCCACATTTTCCGGTAAGCCGTTTCAAGGGAGTTTACAAAGAGCGCTTGGTTTGTGAGCGGCGACTGTGACACCATGTTCCTTAACCCGGACCGCAATCGGGCGAGGCGATTGGTATCCGTTGCCAGGCCCACTGCTGTTTCCAGGTATTCCTCACTTTTTCCGGTAATGGTCTCAAAAAGGTTCACCTGCGACAGGATACTTGCTCCCACCCGTGCGGAATGGTTTTCCCCTGCAAGTGTAATAACGGGCACTCCCATCCACAGCGCCTCGCATGTCGTGGTCGTGCCATTGTACGGGAATGTGTCCAGGGCCAGGTCGATCCGGTTATACGTTTTAAGATGCTCGCTAAGATTCGGTATAAAGCCCAGGAGTTCTATCCTTTCACACGCATTGTCAATCCCCGAGGATTTAAACATTGCATGAACCCGTTTCCTTGTATCGTTGTCGGCAAGCGATTTATATTTCATGATCAGTCTGGAATTCGGAACCGCAAGCAGTATCTCTGCCCATATTTTAATTACTTGAGGAGTTGTCTTGGCCAGGTTGTTAAAGCTGCCAAAGGTTACAAAGCCATTGGATAGCGCCGGGAGCGCGGATGGGTCCGGCGAATCCTTGACAGGCTGGTAGCAGAGAAAACCGTGGGCAAGGCGCACTATTTCTTCTGAACAAAAATCCCCGGATATCCCTGGAGGATCTGCCTTACCATCCGTGATCCGGTAATCCATCTGCAAAAGGCCGGTTGTGTTCGGATATCCGAGATAAGTCACCTGAATGGGGGCCGGTTTTCTCCCAAAAAGGAGAAGGCGGTTGCCCTGGGTATGGCCGGCAAGATCAACAAGTATGTCAATCGAATCCCTTACAATAAGATCAGCCGCCTCGTTGTCGCTAAGAGGGTGGATATTGCGCCATGTGACCGGCAGGGCCTTGAGCCGGGCCGTGACACTATCTTCCATAGCCATGTTTGCGTAACAGAATATTTTAAAATGGTCCTGGTCATGGTTTGCCAGGATCGGCTCTATAAAACAGGAAACCGGGTGCCTTTTAAAATCCGGGGACACATATCCTACCCGCAGACAATGTTTTTTCTTAAAATCGCAGTCCCGCCCCCGGTTAACAGGCTGGGAATCAGTAACATACCTGGCCGCCCATTGTTTATGGGCGGCAGCCATTTCATGCGGCCCGATTTTGGAACTGTAGTTCATGTTCAGCAATAGATTGCTGTGGGCCTCGGAAAAACCGGGTTTTATTGAAATTGCCTTTTTGTAACACCCGGACGCCTCGTCAACCATTCCCTTTTCCATCAGCAGGTTGCCGAGGTTGTTGAGTCCTTCCGGGTATTCCGGCGCAGTTTCCAGGGCACGGTTGAAACTCGCCAGGGCATCGCCCAGTCTGCCCTGAAGCTGCAGTGTCACTCCAATGTTGTTGTGAATTCCAGGGTCACCCGGTTTTAAATCCAGGGCCGTCTTGTAACTGACAAGGGCCTCGTCAAATCTCCCCGACTGCCTCTGGATATTGCCGAGGTTATTATGCGCCTGGGCAAAGCCGGGATTAAGGGATACAGCACGCTGATACGACGTAATCGCCTTGTCTGTTTCTCCCAGTTTCCTGAACGCGTTTGCCAGGTTGTTGTGCACTTCCGGTGAATCAGGATTTAAGGCAACGGCCCGCTTAAAGCACGAGAGCGCCTCACTGTGCCTGGCCAGACACCTCAAGGTTATTCCGAGATTGTTCAGGGCATCTCCATTGTCCGGGGCCTTGGCAAGGGATTTTTCAAGGTAATTGACAGCCTCTTCGTAACGGCCGTGCTGATGTGCCAGAACTCCGAGGTAATGGAGGGCATCAGGATTAGAAGGAGTGCGGGACAGGATTTTTCTATATAGTAGTTCAGCCTCTTGCAGTCGACCGGCCTGGTGATGTTGAACAGCTCTCTCAAGGAATTGCTGTTTATCCCTCTTTTTTTTGATTTTTCTTTTTATTCCCATCAGGCAGATATATTGTTGTGAGTTTTACAATTCATGTTACATGTTATAATCTGAAACCAAAATCTTGAAACCCGTTTGGAGAATTACTGTGGACTGTCCTCATTGCGGTCGTTTTGTGGCACATCTTTACAGAAATCCTGTTCCCACCGTTGATATAATCATCGAGACAGGCGGCGGCATCGTACTGATCAATAGAAAAAATCCTCCGCACGGGTGGGCGCTGCCGGGCGGTTTTGTGGATTACGGCGAAACACTGGAGACTGCCGCGGTGCGGGAGGCCAAGGAGGAAACCGGCCTGGATGTACGTTTGGTTGAGCAATTCCATGCCTATTCAGCCCCTGAAAGGGATCCCAGACAGCACACTGTCAGCATGGTGTTTATTGCAAAAGCCTCGGGAACCCTTCAGGCAGGCGATGACGCCGGACAGGCCGAGATTTTTTTATTAAACAAACTGCCGGAACTTGTCTTTGACCACGGCGAAATCCTGGCTGATTATGGCCGATACAAAATGACCGGCAAACAGGACCATTTGCTGAAAGTTGACAAAACGTAACTTCTCAATAAGAGCTCGCTCAAAAATAACTTGGTGTTTTTCGTCCCCATCTCTAATGCACCTTTTCAAGGGGTTGGAATAAAATTACCCATCTTACTTTCTCGCAAGGCTTTATTGCCTAAAGCATAGGCACCCGTGAACAAATACATAACACCCCCAATAACATAAATCATACGAATGGGTACAAAGTCAGAGAGCCACGCGAAGAAAATGCCGGCAAGCATAAACACGACGTTTCGCAGCATCTCTCGTGTCGCATAAACACGTCCTAACTGCCCTTCTTCAACCGTTCCTTGTAGCAGTGAATCCTGAGCCACATCCCGGATAGCATTGGGTGGGCCAAAAATAAAGGCCAACACAACAGCCATCCAAACTGTCTGACTAGCGGAATACGCCAAAGTAAAAATGCCTGCGGCACACGCGTTCACAATAATAATCCAGCCGGGGAACTTTTTGAGCCAGTCGGCCATCAGGAAAGATGCGAGAGAGCCTATAATCATGCCGGCAAAATAAGCAGTTGATTGATACCCCCAGTCAGCTGCATTACCATCAAGCGCCTGGATTGTAAAAGCAAGCATCAGGGCTCCTGTCCAAATACCATGCGGCAGATGTTCTGCCGTTTCCATTACAGTTAACGATCTGGCTATGGGATGCTGACGTAAATAATGCCAGCCGGAAACCAACGAATACCAGAATGATTCCTTTTCGCTGATATCCTCTTCCTTCTGAAGTTTGGGCACATTTATGAGCAAGGCAGTCAGGATGCTAATGATAAATAAAACCACCACGCCCAAAGCAATGTGACGTAAGGGAACGGCTAAAATGAGCCAGCCGCCGACTGTATAAGAAATAGCCATCGAGATCTGGTTGGATACCAGAATAAAACTGTTGGCTGAGACCAACTGCTGCTGAGAAACCAACGCGGGTATAAGCGCCAACCGAGCAGGGCGATGAAAGACATCGGCGGCAGAGAGACCGGCTAAAATGAGATAAATGCTTACAACCGGCGCCTTTCCATCCCCCTGTAAAAACCAGACCGCAATAGCGATCAGCATAACCCGAATCAGATCCATGGTAATGAGCACATTTTTCCGGGGAAAGCGATCCACCAACACACCAGCAACAGGACCCAGCAAAAATGCCGGCAACGTACGAAACACCATCGTACCGGCTGCCTGCAAAGTAGAATCTGTTTGTTCAAAAACCGCTACCAAAATCGTGACCGTAAATAATTCCATGGCCAGAGTAGTGGTGAGGTTGACAAACCACAGGAAAAGGAAATCTCGATTGCGTAACATCGGCAAGGTTGGAATGGCGCTGACTTGTACAGAACTCATAAGGCACAGCCTAAACGAATAAATGACAAAAAGAGAGCTGTTTTACCACATCAGTTCCGGTTGACCCACAATTATTTCAAATGCTGTAGTCGTTCATGGCTTGAAATTTGGAATTGGAAGGTAAAAATTTGGGAGAAATGATCAGAAGAAAAGTTGGCTCATGGGGCCAATCGTGTGGGCCATGAATTTTCACTACGCCTATTGCCTGGCGGGAACAAGGTTCCAGGCACGCTCGATTGGCGCTTTCACATATCTCGCCCCATGAGCGGAAATTCTATGCTTTTTTCAACAATTAGAAACTTATTTTTCCGTCCTGACTCGATTTTTCTCAAGATATCGATAGAACGTTCTTATGCTGATGTTAAACTGCTTACTAATATTGGCAACCGTAGTGTTTTTTTCATTATACAGGACAAGAGCCATTTGAAAGGCTTCCGCATCAATGGCCTTGGGCCTTCCTCCTTTGCGCCCCCGGGCGCGTGCACTTGCAAGGCCTGCCTTGGTCCGTTCTCTGATCAAATCACGTTCCAACTCGGCAAAAGCACCGGTGATATGAAAAAAAAATTGACCGGTCGGGGTGGTGGTGTCAATAGCCTCAATAATACTTTTAAAGCCGATTTCTCTCTCTTTGAGAGCATTGATCAGCTCGATGAGTTGCTTCAGGCTCCGGCCCAGACGATCCAATCGCCAGACGACCAGAATATCACCCGACCTGAGATAGGAAAATGCTTCGGTTAGTGTCCTCCTGTCTGCTTTGCCACCACTGACAATTTCTTTGTAAATCTTATCACAACCACTTTTTTGTAAAGCTTCGACTTGGAGATCCAAATTCTGATCCTGAGTTGAAACTCGCGCATATCCTATCAACATAATATTTATCCCTCGAATTGTGCCAAAACCGTTATCATGGTATATATACTGACATGTTGATTTTGTCATCTGCTTTGGCACACTTTTCATTCATTTTCTGTCTTTTTATTCTGCAGAAAAAGAGTGTGCCTTAAACGAAGGTTTTTGGCACAGGAATAATGGGCAAGAAAATTCCAGAGGAGCGATTGTTAGAACTAACGAAGCGTTTAGATCTTCTGCC
>JAIWHJ010000094.1:0-6546 GCA_048629695.1 Promethearchaeota archaeon | reverse complement strand
ATATGTGCATGTATCGGAAAAACAAAGTTTCTGAGATATTGATAATTGATCTCAATTGGGAAGCCCTTGCCCGAAGGGCATCATGTTCTCTATCTGCCTGAAATAATAATCAATAATCAATTGCTAATTTTCAATTATTAATGGGGCATGAGTATGGGTAAAGGGCAGAGCGAGCCTGCAAGACTCCGGATGGGGCGTCTGTGAACGATTACCCGGAAAGATATGCTGTTTGACACACGCTAATTGCAATCACCAACTGTTTGTGTTAGTTTATGTCGATGTTGAGTAATTCTTCGCTCAACAGGCATCATCGCTTCAACTTTCTCCTCTGAGGACAGGAAAAACCCCGATCATACGAATGAAAACAGCACCTGCCATCATAGTTCAACTAATTCATATTGAAGGCCCTATGAAAGGTCAGATTCTGGAGTTGTCTGATCATGAAATTAATATTGGCCGGCATCCATCCTGTCAGCTCAAATTTCCCCATGATTTAAATATTATTTCCAGAAAACATGCCACAATCACTCGTGACGGGAATCGTTTTAAACTAACTGATCGCAGTTCCAACGGCACCATTGTTAACGGCAGGAGGATCAAGGAAACCTATCTCAAAGACGGCGATGTCCTTACGATTTCGGAAGGAGGACCAAAAATCAGTTTCCTGACCCGGATGGGCGAACTTTCTCCTATCCCGCAAACAGAGGAAACACCACCACCCCTCCTCCTCCTCCTCCTAAAGAAAAAATTGTTGCTCCCGTGCAGGAAAAAATACAGATGCCGACGCCCCGGCAGCCTTTGATGAACCCGGAATCCGCCGCCCCTCAAAAGACAAGGGAGCCTCTTATTATTCAATACGGTCCAACCCTGCGTTCTTTTGACATGCCCTTGAAAATCGGCAAACATCCTGACAGTGATTTTTTCATTGATCAGGCCGAAATCCTGGACTTCCACGCGGAAATTTATTTTAGCGACGGGCAGTACCGGGTTTGCGATCTTACCGGCCAACAGATGATCACCATAAACAACATCCCTGTCGGAAAAGAAGCGGCCTTCCGGCAAAACGACGAGCTGGCCCTGAGTTCCAGCGGTCCTTTTTTCCAATTCCTGGGAAACGGCCGTTTGAGTGAGGTGGAAAAAACCTCCACTGAGGCAGGTGCTGACGGACAGGGCTTTGAGGAGCAGATTTCAAAAAAATCGGCCATGGATGGGACTTTTAAAAAACCGATATCGTTTTTGAAAAAATTTTTCAAAAAAAATTAAAGCTGGTTGAAAACAGGGCGCCGGCCTTTCGTAAGGGATGTGGACGAAATAATTTTCCCATACCATCCTTCTAAGCTACGCGGACTCATGCAATAAGGGCAGCCCCTTGCCAAGGACATCCAGCACCGTATCAATCTGATCAAGAGTCATAATTCCCTGCTCAAGGATGATCCTGCCGATGAGACGGTGCTTCCCTTTTTCAACGTCATCCATAACCTGGATCTTCAGAGCCTCCACAAACTGTTCAGGCGTGACAAATCCTTTTTCAATGGCAATGACACCAAAACGTTTCTCTAATTGACAATGTTGTACTTCCATAATCCGCCCCCTTTTCAACCTGTTGTTGTTTTTTATTTCAGGGATGTGGAAATAAATAACTTACCCATATAGCGCTCGGATTCAGGTCAGGTTCGATCAAGTAACCACTTTTAAAACCGCAGGCATAGCCGGGCTACGTTGAGGATTTTGAAAGTGGTTACTTGATCGAAGATGGCCTGAAGATGGGATGGGAGATGGGTAAGTTATTTGTTTCCACATCCCTTATATCATGTCGGGCTGTAAAAACAAAAAAATTCAGGACCGAAATCACCTGATGTGGAGAAATAAATGAAAAAACTGGACGGCAGCGTCAGCTGGGGTGTTTTTCAGCTCGACTACTCCGCTATTTCCGACAAGGGACGGGTTCGCAAAGAAAATGAGGATGGCTTTTTGGTCATGGAAGACCACCGCATGTTCTGCGTGGCTGACGGTATGGGCGGTCAGGAAAATGGAAAACTGGCGAGCCGGACGACCCTGGACAGTATCGTCCGAGGCATGAACTATCTCCACGATTCAGAGGATGCGACAATCCCTTACGGCCTGACCGCCGACATACTGAAAAAACCCCTGCTGACAAGCATCACTCAATTTGCTAATTTCCAGGTGCACAATATGGCTGCCGGCCGAACCATGGGCTCAACACTGGTTGCAGCCCATTTTACGAAAAACGGCATGGACATCGCACATGTGGGAGACAGCAGGTTGTATCTGTGGAGGAATGGCCAATTGACACAGATCACGGAGGATCATTCACTGGTGTACGAACTGTACCGGATGGGAAAGATCACCCAGGAGGAAATGCAGGCTCACAGCATGCGAAACGTCATCACCCGTGCAATCGGCATAAACGCGGAAGTGGAACCGAGCCTTGATCATATTGAGGTCCTGTCCGGCGACATTTACCTGATATGCTCCGACGGTCTCACCACCATGCTGGAGACTAAAGAGATCATCCGTATTTTCGAAGAACATGCCGATCTTAAAGATCTCGCCCGGGTCTTGACGGCAGAGGCCAATGAAGCCGGTGGACGGGATAACATTACTGTTTTACTCATATCAGCTCAAAACACAGCTTGATTGAATACTCGTTCAAGGCTAAGGGACAGAGACGAAGGCAATCAATAATTTTTCATTTTCTGCCGTAGCCGTATGGCATTACGCAGATCTTTTTTAGCCTGAAGATGGTTTGGACTTAGCCGCAGGACTTCTTCCCATTCCTGGATGGCCATATCGAGTTTCTCGGAAAGAAAATAGCTGATACCCTTGCGATAATGAGCATCCGCTTCCTGCTTTAGAAAAACTTCCGTACTGGCGATGAGTTTGGTCACATCACGGTAATTCCTGTCAAAGGTGCGCAAAATCCGTAAAGACTCAAAATGCTCCTCCTGCTCCAGCAGATCCTTGGCTTTTTGGTATTTCAGGGCATCGGCTGTGGAACCACTCTCTTTTGTCTGAACCGGACGGCTCGTTTTTCCTCCGGCCTTGTTTCGGGATACGGCTGCAAAAGCCTTTTTTTTCTGTCGGAGTGGTTTAGTAACCACCCCACCGTTTTGCGGCATCATCTTGGCAAATTTTGAGTCGCTGACAATATCCTGGTCCAGTATCACAAGCTTTAATGACGTTCCAGGTCTCAACTCATCGCTTGGACTGATTGAATTAAAAACAGTAACAAGAAATGCCTTGCCCGGATCATGATACTCTTTCCGTGCAATTTTTCCAGCCGTATCGCCCTTCCGAGTCACGTACGTTCTAAAAACGGGCTTGTGCAGCCTGGTCTGCAGATAGCCCAGTGCCCGGGTATGATCCGGCTCATAAGAGAGAGTGAGGAGAAACTCCCGGCGGGCATCCTGCAAAGCGCGGTTGTTGAAAAACGCCACACCCTTTTGAAAATGAGCCTCTGCTTTCCGTCGGGCTTTGCTTTGCAGGATTTTTATTTTTGCCGAGATTTCCTGATAATCATGGGGGTGAAAACTTTGCACTATCCACCAATCGATCAGGGCCTCACGCAACCGCCCTTTTTGTTCATGCTCAAGGGCTTTGTTACGGTATTTGTCCGGCAGGGATCTATATGTCTTTTTTCCGGGTTCCAGGGGGGGGAGCTGCAAGGCGCAGCCGTTGAAAAATAAAACCAAAAATAAAATCAAACTCACTGAATAAAGCGGTTGTATAATCAGGCGGCAATAACCTTTTGCCACGTCCGGCGGTTTTACTTTTGTTTCAGAAAAAACAGTCATCAATGGAGGGCCTTATTGCTGTAATTTTTGAGATTTTTTTTGAAATCCCGTAAATCAAAGTCACCGTATATCATCCTGCGGTTCAAAGTGAAGTGATTCATAAAAAAAGGATTGCTGTCACGCTTGACGGTAAAAGCGCCCCGAAAGCCGTTTTTCTTGAGAAAAGCGATCACCAGATTATTTGTGTCTCCATAGGGATAGGCAAGATATTTTACGTTTTTATTAATCTTCTTTTTTATGACGCGGGCGGATTCGCTGATTTCCCCCTCAATTTCCTTTACATAGTCTTGAAAAGATTCATTCTTCTTGATCTTGTTCAGGTTGCGATGGCTGATGGTGTGACACTGGATATCAATGCCGTTTTTGTATAACTCGGCCACCTGATTCCAGTCCAGGGTTTTCCTGTTGCCATTAATGAGATCTGTGTAAACAAACAAGGTGGCAGGAAAATTGTATTTTTTTAAAATGGGATAGGCAATATCGTATACGCCCTGCCAGCCGTCATCAATCGTTATTACCACGGACTTTCTGGGAAGCGGCTTCCTGTACTCCAGGAAATCAAACAGATCATCAAGGGTAATGACCGTGTAGCCATTGTCCTTAAGAAATTTCATCTGCCGCTCAAAATCACGTTTTTTAACCATCATCAGGTTTTGTTTTGTTTCTGAAAAGTTATGATAACTCAGCACAGGCACTGTTTGATATCCCTGCCGGGAGAGATTTGCCATGGCAAAAGGCTCAAGCGGGATAATGATTTCCTGACCCGCGGTGACAGCCGTTATATCGTTAAAATCAGCAATCACCCAGCCCTTGTCCGGATCATCAAGATAGCGCTTGGCCAGGGAAGGCAGCGTGTCGCCGGGCCGGACAATCACACTGGCAAAATCGGGAAATTCATCCACGTGAAATTTATCCACGCGAACCCGGTCCCCCTTGTACAGCGCACAGCCCTGGGCAAACAAAACAACAAAAAGGATAAAGCCAGTGTAGATGGCGGATTGCCGCATTACGGAATTATCGGAATAAAAGATCATTTATTTTTTTCGTTATTCGTTAAATGAAGAAACCGGTAACTTTTTACGGCTTTGCCGGTGCCTATGGATTTCTGGACGGGAAGCGGTTCTACCTCGACCAGATCTTTCATCTGGCTGTAAACTTCCTCGCCAAGAATAATATTACCGGGCTGACCCAGGTCAATGAGGCAGTAAGCCTCTTTAATACTTTCCCCGATGGAGCTGTATTCAACATTTGAATGGGAACCGATATTCCCGGACAGGACAATTCCCGAACTGATGCCGATGCAGACATTACTGAGAAGTTGACTTTCCTCCTCACGGCCCAGGGACAATGTCTTCTGAATATCAATAGCAGCTTGAATTGCGCGATCAGTATGATTTTCTCTGTAAAGGGAAACGCCGAATATACCGACAACCGCATCACCGATAATCTTGTCGACATATCCGCCATGCTTACTGATGACGTTGGTAACGATACTGATGTACTTATTTAAGGAGACGACCACCTCTTCGGCTTTTTTCGTGGTGGCATACGAACCAAATCCCTTGACTCCGGCAAAAAGAATGGCCACCTGCCTTCTGACCGCATGCGCCGAACTGTTGGACAGAGGACTTTCCAGTATTCGGTCAAAAGAGGAAAATTTCAGAAACTGTTCCAGTTGCGCCTTTGTATGGGCCTGGCGGACAGATAATTTTTCGGCCATACTGTTTAAGGCCTGGGCCAGATCGCCCAGCTCATTATTTTCTATATTTTTAATTTTATGGCTCAGATTGCCATTACCATATTCCCCGGCCGCATTAATGAGCCCTGATAATTTTTTCCGTCTTTGTAAAGTAAAAAGACCGACAATACAGATAAGCACGACAAAAATGCAGATGCCGGGGACGAAAAGAGCCCGCAGAAGAGAATCGCGCGCCTGGGTCACACTATCATGAACGACTTGAAGGGACAACCCCAGATGGACACTCCCCAGAGACTTGCCGTGATACAATATCGGTCTGGACAGATCCAGAATCCTCCGGCCCGCGCTGTCAGTATACCGGACAATCACGACATCTTTATTCTCGCTGATTTCTGTCCTTTTGTCAGGTGGAATGAATTTCGTGCCGGGCGCCACCTCGTTGGAGTGGGCCTGGATGGTCCGGTCACGGTCAAGGATAAAGGCATAAACAATACCATCCATGCCGCCCGCATCCTGAACAACACCATTGAGGCGCAGGGCGTCATCGGCAAGAAGAGGGATTTTGGCGCTGGATGCAAAATAGGCGAGAATGAGTTCAGCGGATTTCAGGCTTTCAGAAAAAAGTATTCTCTTCTGCTGCGCGGTTACAACATAGAGAGCAACACTTCCGGACAGGAAAAAAAGCAGAAAAACGGCAATACTGACCCGAAAAAATAATGGCAGGCGCCGATATTTTTTTAATTGTTTGTTTTGCATTTGATATTTGCCTGGAAATTGTTATTATGCCCCTTTTTTCGCAACGGAAATAAATAATTTATGATAGTACCCAAAAAGGCCTTATAATCTCAACTATTTTTCATCAAAGAGCAACGAGCAAATGAAAAAAATTGTCCTTTAAAAAATAAATTATCCTAAGGGACTGGGACGAAATTACTTCCCCATCTATGCATCTCAGCTTCAGGCTATCTTTGGCCGATTTTCAATCGCAAAGTCCTCGGAATAGCTTGGCTATGCCTGTGGCTTTGCTCAATC
>JAIWHJ010000093.1:0-6582 GCA_048629695.1 Promethearchaeota archaeon | reverse complement strand
AATAATCACCGACCACGCCCATAGGACGTGGTTTGATGAAGACCCCTCGAAGGGGTCATTGTCGTAAGGAAAGCCCCTAAAGGGGCTAATTGGTTTCCAATTTACTTGTTATTGTCAAACTTATCTTGATGTTGGATATATTTCTTTATCATTTCCTCATCAAGACCAACTGTGCTGGCACAATAGCCTGTTGCCCAAAAACTCAGTCCTGTCATTCTTGTTGTGCCCAATAACTCACGGTGAATCCTGATGGCACTTTTACCCTTTATAAATCCTACTGTATTGGCTACACTAAATTTGGGTGGTATACTTAAGAGCAGGTGAATATGATCGGGCATTGCGTGGCCTTCATGCAACTCAACTCCCTTTTGGCGGCACAAATCTTTTATGATACCACCTATTTTTTGCCTTAACTGACCGTAAATTGATCTTTGACGATATTTTGTGATAAAGACCAAATGATATTTACAGTCCCACATCACATGTGATTGTGATTTCCACTCTTTCATAGGTTATTCCTCCTGCACCTTTGGGGACTTTCCTTGGAGGAGAACCTAACATCATATTTTATCTCGCCGGAACGGTAAAACCTTTTGGCGTCACTCGGGCAAAGCCCGAGGTTTAATTAGAAGCAATTAAAACCAACCCATATGTTGATAATTGATCTCAGTTGTGAAGCCCTTGCCCGAAGGGCATTATGTTCATGTATCGGAAAAACAAAGTTTCGCTTATTCGTACAAGATTTGAATCACCGTCATTCCGGCGAAAGCCGGAATCCAAAACACGGCTAATCCTGTATTCCGGCTAAGGACTCGGCAAAAAATAAATTGTACTTCTTGGCATCTTCATTATGTGAAACGGAAGTGGGACTTTAGTCCCGCCTTTTGAGGGATGCAGTAGCTGTGTTGGACTAAAATCCCACTTCCGACAAATATCATAGAATAGCATTTTATTTTTTGCCGAGCCCTAACTACATGCCGGAATGACGAAGATATAAATTGTTCTGGTTTTTTGCCCGTAGGGCGCTATGTTCTTTTTAACCGTTGAATCTAATTGCATAGGCAGATTCAAACAGGGACGAACGAGTTTGATGAAAAATCCTGGTAAAATGAATTTTCTTATTGTGGATGATATGGACAATATGCGCCGTTCCATCCGTGCTATGTTGAAACTTATAAATTATGGAAAAAACCACTATGAGGCCGTCAATGGGCGGGAGGCATGGCATTTTATCGAGAAAGAAGTGTATCCGATCGATTTTATAATTTCCGATTACAATATGCCGGAGATGAGCGGTACGGATTTACTGAACAAGTTGCGCGGCAGCAAAAAGTGGCGTGACATCCCGTTTCTGATGATCACAGCAAATGCGAATATAGAAGTTGTTGCCGAGGCTGCCGAACACGAGGTAGATGGATATCTTACCAAGCCTTTTGTCACCGGATCCCTTGAACATAAAATAAATGAACTGCTGTCCATGGCAGGCAATCCCACTCCTTTTGCCATACACATTAAAACAGCCAGAGATCTTTTGGAGGCAGGAGATTTTAAGAAGGCAACCGTGGAATTAACCCATGCCATTACCGCAAAGCCGAGATCGTCGCGTCCCTATCGGGAACTTGGCAGAATTTTTTTGAAAAGCGGTAATTACAGCAAGGCGCTGGCAGCGTTTCAAAAGGCAGTGAGCATCAACAGGATCGATGTGACCTCTTTCCATCATATGGGGCAGATATACTGCAAATTAGGAAAAATTGATGATGCGATGGAAAGTTACAAAAAGGCAATGGAGATCAGTCCCAGACATTCCGACCGCGCAATAAAATTCGCGCGGCTCCTGCTTGATAAGAACAGGAAGGCTGAGGCGGAAAAGGTGTTGAAATTAGTTATTCGCAACCTGACTAATGATTTTGACCTCAAGGAGGACATTGCCGAGATATGCATGAAAAACGGATTGTTTGCACTGGCAGTGCGATCGTATCGTGAAATCATGAAGCAGGACCCCGATCGTTTATATTTAAACAGGCTTCTCGGTATTTCATTGTACTGTGACGGCAAGGCCGGCGAAGCTGCCACAATTCTTGAAAAGGCGGCTGACAAAAATGAAGAGGATATAGAACTAATGCTCTATCTGTCAAGGGCCTATCTTGATATGGGAGTTCCCATGAGGGCTGACAAGTGGGCGGCAAAAGTCGTCAGGATCGATCCAAAAAACAAGATGGCTAAAGATATCCTTGATAAAATCATGTGACTCAGGTTAAATGGCAAAGAATCTGTCCATACTCGTGGCAGTGCGCTCCCTTTCACATAAAGGGAAACGTTTGATCGGAGATAGCTGGTTTAAGTTCCTTTACGGACTTCGCACTCACCTTCAACGTACTGGGGCCGAGGACAAAGAGAGCAGTGATGAACTGCTTCTTTTTGCGTACACCCACCCTTATAACGCATTTTCTTCTCTTTTCGAAGGTCTTGAAAAAGTCAAAAGTGAATTAAATTGGAAAGAATCATTAGGGCCTGTTCCCATCCAGATAATTTTCCACCTGGAAAAACCAGGGGAAATTTCTTCAAGAATACGTGAAATTTCGTCCGATATCTGGGACATGCTGCAGTCGGAATTCCCTTATGTATCCCGGCCGTTAAAAAATCGATGGGATCAGCTCATGGCCGGAAGAAAACTTCCTCCCCATTCTTTTGAAAGCGAAGGGGAGGGTTTTTTCAGGCTTGAAATCAAAAATAAATCTTCCATGAAAAGGGAAAATCTGTTTCCGTGCAGGGAACTTGTTTTACGGGGCGGAAAAGCGGAATGTTTCTATTGCGGGATGACCAATCATGAACCGCAGTCATGCCCCGGCAAATTTCTCACAATGGAAATGAATGGACTGGACGATGCGGGTTACCTGAATTTCGAGACCCTGACACGCGTATTCAGGCAGATTTTTTCCGATCAGGCAAGGATTCGGAAGATACTTTCCTCTGGTGTAAACCCTTCTCAAATCCGCAAAGACACGGATCTTCAGGTGGTTATTGCCTATTTTGATCTGTTTAGAATTTATCAGCCGCGTTTTTTGTGGCATATGGCCTTTACCACATATTCCGGATGGAATGACGTCTTCAGGACCGATAAGATGAACATCGACAGCCGGACTCTTCACATGGGCCTGGATTGTCTTCGGGTGGGGCAGTATGTCCAGGCGGAAAAATTTTTCAAAAAAGAGTTAGGCAGGAATGGGGGAAAAAATTTTTATGCAGCTATAGGTCAGGCTTTCTTATTTCTGGAACAGGGACGTGAACGGGATTTTCAGAATTTTCTGGAAAAGGCCAAGATTATGGCTGAATCAGATCAAAAACAGACCTATATCAATCTGCTGCTCTCACGGTTTTATGATCTTTCAGGCAGTCTCTGGAGAGGATCTGAAGCGGTTGGGGATATACTGAATAAGGACCCCGGATGTTTTGAAGCCAATTACAGGAAAATTCAGATAAACGTGAGAGAAGGTCATGGCGAAAATGTGTTTAATTCGCTGCAATCACTGACTTTGGATAACAGAGAGTATTTCATGACCGCACTCATGGACCCCACGCTGATGCCGATTCATGGGATGGTCGAGGATATGTTGTCCGGCAGGTTTGACTGGTTCAAAAACAATGCCCGTGCAAATCTGGCCACAGCACGGTCAGCCTGTGATGAATTGAAATTGTTGGCAGACGAGACCGACCAGTCCGTGCAGGCAAATTTCCAGACACTTGCCAATCTGGTGAAACAATACGACCGCAAAAGCTATTACGATATTCACGATGTAGCTGAAAAATCCAAGGCACTGACATTAGCGTGCCAACGGATCATGAATGAGAAGATTCAAGAACTGAAAAAAAAGGTCGATAGAGTAATTTCCAGATGGGTTGAGTATGACAATTACTGGAAAGCGTATCCCTTTAAATCCATGTTCAAGCCGTTTATAAACGGCTTGATAGGCGTGAGGAAGAAACTGATTCGTGCCAGGGACATGGCGGCAACCGACAAGCCGGAGTCTTATAAGCGGGCCAAAGGTTTGCTCAACGATGCAATACATGGACTTAATGAAGTCAAGCCCATGTATTACCGGATGGTCCGGACGCTGATGTTTCTGAAGGGCGCCAAGATTTTTGTGAATAAATTGATCATCACAGAAATGGTTCTCAGCCTGATCGGGATTACGCTGGTTTTTGTTTTGAACCGTTATCTGACTGCCGCAATTCCGGAAGAAATCGTTAAACTATTGAGTGACCCATGGTTTCAGAAGCAGAGTCTGCTTGTCGGCACACTGTTCATTGCTCCCCTGGTAGCCCTCGGTCTGACTGTCAGGGGATTAAATAAATCGTAGCGTTTACGGGTTCAGGGTTCCCGGTTCAAAGGTTCCGGGTTCATCTGAACCTCTGACCCCTTGCCCCCCTGAACCCCGAACCCTTGAACCTCTGAACCCTTAAATGGTGTATTAATGAATCGAATAATCTGGTTGGGATTTTGCATGTTATGGTTATGTGCAGCCTGTACAGACGGATTCCGTACAAACCCGGAACAACAATCCGAGGATTATTCCAATAGTAGCGACGAGTCCGTTGATACGGACTGTTCCTATTTTTATTATCTGTGGGGTACTTCGGTAGAGCACGAACGTCGTTATGATGAGGCCGTGGAGGCGTACGAAAAGGCGCTGGTCTGTGACAGTACAGCCAAACATGTGATGTGGAACCTGGCAATGCTCCTGATCAAGACGGACAGGAAGCAGCAGGCAATGGAATGGATCAGGGAAATCATCGCCTTAGATCCCAATGATGTCAGGGCCAGGATTCTGCTTGCAAAACTCTATTCCGCGGTTGGGGAAACCGAGGCCGCGATCGAAATTTCAAAGAGTATCCTTGATGTTGAATCCTACAATGTAAGCGCATTATTGCTGCTCAGTTCGCTCTATATTCAAAAGGGGGAATACGTGGAGGCTGAAAAGGCTCTCAAAAAGCTGATCAAGTCCGACACAGACTCTTTTCTCGGGTATCATTACCTGTCCATTCTTTACAGGGAACTGCGTTATTTTGACAAGGCCCTTAAGGCAATGAAAGAGGCCCTTGCCCTCAACTGGTCGGTCTCGTTGGCTCTTGAAACCGGTGAACTCCTCGAATATATGGAACGTCATGAAGATGCAATGAACATGTATCGTCGCATACTTGAAGATGATGAGGACAACAAGCGGGCCGGATTGCGACTGGCTGCCGTGCTGGAATTCCTGAAGCGTTATGATGAGGCCATGGAACTCTATCAACATCTATTAGATAATGATCAGAGTAACGAGAGGGCAAGACGGCGTTTAATCAGTATTCTTCTTAAGATGGACGAATCGGATCGCGCTCTTCAGGAACTTAAGGAACTTCGAGCCCATACTAAAGAGGTCGAGAAGGTTGATTTCACCATCGGCCGAATATACCTGGAAACCAAGAGGTTTGACAAGGCCGCTGAACTCTTTTCTCAAATGCTCAAGGATGACCCGGAACTTGAAACGGCTCGCTATTTACTTGCTCTTGTTCATTACGAAAATGATAATAAAGAAGAGGCAAAAAAACTGCTTAAGGAAATAAAACCATCCGGGGAAATATACGAAGACTCTGTATTGTTGCATGCCGGGATAATGCAGGATGAGGATAATTTTGCAGGCGCAGAAGGAATTCTTAAGGAAAACATTGAAAATGAAGATGTTCGGCAGTTGAGTTTCTATGTAGCATTGGCCTCGCTTTACGTGAAACAGGGAAAGCTGGAATTGGGCAAGGATCTGTTCAAAGAGGCTATGATAAAATTTCCTGACAATCCGGAGGTGTTTTTTGAGTACGGGATGTTACTGGATCGAACAGGCGACACGGACGGTGCAATGGAAAGCATGGAAAAGGCGCTGGCTCTTGCTCCGGAAGATCCGTTTGCTTTGAATTACGTGGGATATACATGGGCTGATAAGGGAATTAATCTTGACAAGGCCCTTGAATATATTAAAAAGGCCGTGGCATTAAGGCCGGCCGACGGCTTTGTTCGTGACAGTCTCGGCTGGGTCTATTTCAAGCGTGGGGAATTCGAAAAGGCCGCAAGCGAGATTGAAAGGGCGGTTGAGATCGAACCCGATGATCCGACGATCCTCGATCATCAGGGAGACGCGTATTTGAAGATCGACAAGGTTGAACAGGCCAGGGAAGCCTATAAGCGATCAATAGAACTCCAAAAGGATGAGAAAAAAAAGGAGATAATCCGACGCAAGATCGAGGGGACATACTCAACCGGCAATAAGTAGTGACCGAACGAAAATTAAAAAACGAAATTTTTTTAGTTATCAGTTGTCAGTTGTCAGTTGTCAGTTGTCAGCACCCAAATGGGAAGTTAAAAAATACTGACAACTGAACCGGCCGGTATGGAAAATATGGTAGTCCATGCAAAGCAATGCAGTTTTGGAAATACTGCCATATTTTGCTTTGCAAATACCTGCTTTTTCACCGTATGTTGCTATAAGTTATAACTGGAAGTGGGGCTTTAGCCCCGCCTGTTGCACAATGTTTTTGCGGGACTGAAGTCCC